>NZ_JBEZJZ010000015.1:0-119281 GCF_040651455.1 Streptomyces sp. NPDC048483 | reverse complement strand
ACCCGGTGGGCGCCCGCGTGTTGGCCAACACCCGCGCGCAGGGCGTGCTGCTGGAGGCCGGTCCGGGTGCGGTGGCGCTGCGGGAGTTGTTCTCGGAGCTGTTGGACTTCGAGTTGGTGAACCGGTACCTGACCGAGATGACCACTGCGGTCGGGGTCCGCTACGACTTCGGCGAGGGCCACGAACTGCTCGGCCGGCGGATGCGGGATGTGGGGCTGAAGAAGGGCCGCCTCTACGAGCTGATGCGCGGCGGCCGCGGGCTACTGCTCGACCAGACCGGCCGGCTCTCGGTGGCGGGCTGGGCAGACCGGGTCGACCATGTCGTCGCCGTCAGCGAGGAACTGGACGCGCCCGCGGTGCTTCTGCGGCCGGACGGCCACGTGGCGTGGGTCGGTGACGATCAGCAGGATCTGCTCAGCCGGCTGCCGAAGTGGTTCGGCGCTGCCGTCGGCTGAGCGCGCAGTGGTGGCCCGGGAGGGTGGGGCCCTGATCGACGTCGGAGCGGTGGGAGCGCTGCTCGACCGGCCGCCGGGATGACCCCGGTTGTCTCAGCCTGGCTCCGGCTGGGGAACACCCACGGACTGTGGGCGTTCCCCAGCCGTCTTCCTCGGGTTCGACGCGCGGTCGGCCGTTGCGGCTGTTCCGTGGGCCGGAGTACCTGTCGTACTTCGCGGTGGGCCGGGTCTTCGAAGCGAGCGCCCTGCTGGGCCGGTTCCGTCGGTCCGGGCGGCTCAGCGGTAGCGGGCGCGCCCCCAGGCGGCCGCGAGCGTCAGGGGGACGGTCAGCGCGGTGGCGATCAGGAAGCAGGGGCGGGTGCGTACATCGGAGCAGGTGTGGCGTTCGGTGGCGCGGGCGCTGCGGCCGGACGGGGCCGAGACCGCGCACGTGCTGCCCTTCGCGGAGGAGAGCACACCGGCCGCGGAGCCGCCGGGCCGGGTGTCGCGGAACCTGCTGTCGCTGGTGGAGTCGGTCGCACCCAACCCGGCCGTGGTCCTCGACCCGCACTGGGACCTGCTGGCCTGGAACGCCGGTTACGCGGCCCTGCTGACGGACTTCGCGCGACTGGCCCCGAAGCGGCGCAACCTGCTGTGGCTGGTGTTCCGCTGGGCACCGGCCCGTACCCTGATTGTGAACTGAAAGCACGAAGCGCCCGCCCTGCTGGGCCAGTTCCGCGCCAACGCCGCCCGTCACCCCGACGACCGGCGGTACGCCGAGATCGTCGGCGAGATCATCAAGGACCCGGACGCGGCCCGCTGGTACGACCAGCGCGAGACGGCGGTCTACCAGCCGGCGGTTCGGCACTTCCGGCACCCTGTGGCGGGCGAACTGCGGCTGCGGTACGTGAAACTGGCCGCCGCCGACGACGAACCCGGTCATCACTTCCTGTGCTACCTGCCCGATGACCGGGACGCCGAGGCGGCCGTGCGCACACTCACCGCGAACGCGTGAACTCCGCGGCCGCCTCCGCGTTCACTGCCGCGTCCGCTCGCTTCTGTTCACCCTTCTCCTTCTCCTTCTCCTTCTCCTCGTCCTTCTCCTTTCGCATCCTCCGGGGCTCACAGGCCGGGGAGCTCCCGTGCGGCCGTGCGGCCGTGATCGGCGTTGTCAGTGGTCGCCAGTACGTTCAGCAGTGTCCCGCCGTCGTGGCGCGGAAGTCCTCTTGGTGCATAGGAGATGGTGTGCTGTCAGATTGGGAAAGGTCGAGCACGGCACGGGTGATACCCCCCGCACGGCCGCGCAAGCTCGCCAAGGTCCCGTTCGTCGAACTGGCCGACGGACGCTTGCAGGGCGTGGTGTCCAGCGGCTCGGACATCGAGCGGGTCTATGTCTCATCGATCGCGGCCGGCACCTACGCGTTCGCTTGCAGCACCAACAACAACCGGCCCTGCGGCGGCGCACGGGGCTCGTTCTGCAATCACATCCGGGCCCTGATCAACGAGGCGGTGCTGCAGTACGGCGCCGAGCGCGTCGCCCGCTACCTGAGGGTCGAGGTCGCGGACGGGGAGCCGAGCGCGCACACCATCGCTTCCGACATGGTCAGTACGCGTCCGCCCAAGGGGGACTCCAAGGCCGCCGCTTCCGTCTTCAGCCGGTTCCTACGCCACCTGGCCTACCTGGAACTCGCCCCGACCACCGCGCCGTTGCCGGAGATGCAGTGGTTCCCGCCCACCAGGGCGGTGGCGATGGGGGTGCCCCCGCGCGAGCCCGGTTCGAGCGAGGAGGAGCGCGCGGACCTGCTCGCCGAAACCATCGCCGGGCTCGACGAAGCCCTGGCGGCCGTCGACGCCTTCGACCAGGCTCTCGTCGCCGGCCTGCTCCGTCCCCACCCCGCCCAGGCCGCCGGGCTGACGGAGCTCGCCCACGCCGTCGCGGGGACGCCGCTGGCTGCCAGGGTCGCCGAGGCGGCCGAGAAGGCGGTGGCCGGAGCCGCGAGCGAAGACCACTTCGTCGCCCTCGCCGCCGCCCGCGCCGCACTGCTCGGTTCCGTCCACGACGCACTGGTGGCCCGCGTCGAGGAAACGACGGGTCGGCCCCACAGCGAGGAAGCCGTTCCGGCGCCCGGCGGACAGCAGGCGGCGAACCTGCTCGCCGCCGCCCGCTCCTGGCTGTCCGATCTGGCGCGCTGCGGGTGGCAGGGCATCGACCACGACGTGGTCTCCGGGGCGGCGCAAGTCGTCTCCGCGATGCTTCCGGACCCGGCCCTGCGCCGCCTGGCGACGCTCCTCGACGGCTTCGCCGCCGAACTCGCCGCATCCTGCCCCGGCGCGGCCCTGGAACGCATCCCGGCACGCCGCTGGGCCGACCTGTGGTCCCGCGCGATGCTGCTGACGCTGCCCGGTGCGGCCGACGTGCCCGTAACCGGTACGGTCACCGGCCGCCTCCTGCCCCTCGGCATCGACGTGCAGGAACACGCGACCGCCGCACAAGCCCAGGTCCACGCGGTGTTCGAGCCCGCGGACGGCGCCGCGCCCCGCCTGGTGCGCGCCGGCGTCTCGGTGCCGAAGCCCGACACGGTCGTCGGAGCCGGCCTCTGGCAGCTGCTCCGCCCGCACATGTCGCTCCTGGCAGCCGTCAGCGAAGGCCGCTCGATGGACCTCGCCGACATGCCGATCACCGCTGAGGGCGATCTGATCTGGAGCGATGAGCAGGCACGCCCGAGCGAGCCCGCCGATGCCTTTGCCACCGCCCGCGTGGCCCTGCCCATCGCTACCGCTTCGGCGACCGCACCCCTGGACCGGCACCCGGCGCGCATCGCCGTACCCGTCTTCCTGGAGGGCTGTGCCGCCCAAAGGGACGACGGCGTAGTGACGTTCGCCGTCGCCGAACACCGTCTGGCCGTCGACACCGACCGCCTTCCGACCGCCGGGCCGCTCACCCCGGACGCCGTTGCGGTGGCGCACGCGTGCATCGGCCTGCTCCGCTGGGACGCCGGGACGTTCAGCATCCAACCGCTCGCCGTCGAAGCCACCGTGCGGAAGAAGGCTGTCGCCCTCCACGCCGGGGCGTGGGCCGGGGGCACGGCCGACAAGGCCGGTGTCAAGGCGGAGAAGGCCGCCACCGACGCTGCAGCGGTGCTGCGCGAGCGCGCCGGAAGGCTGTTGCGGAAATGACCGAACAGAATCCCGAGGTGACCGCCGACGACAACCGCCGTCAGGTCCTGTACTGGCGGCTCCTCGCCCGGCTCTTCGACCCCGAGGAGCAGGCGACGCTGGAATCGGCGAGCCTCGCGGTCGTCGAGGACATCGGCCTGCCGTCCGCGCTGCTGGATCCGCAGGCCTCCGTCGACTCGATCGTGCAGCGCCACCCCGAGTTGGCCGCCGAATTCGACGGCCTGATGGCGCCCGAGCCCGAGCCCGAGCCCAAGTCCGAGTCCGAGTCCGAGTCCGAGTCCGAGTCCGAGTCCGAGTCCGAGTCCGCAGCTGAGGGTGATGACGACGGCGGCCGTGACCGTGCCGCCGAGGTGCGGCGCGCGGCACTGGTGTCGAAGGTGTTGCTCAACGTCTTCGCCTCCGGCTCCGGCACGGTCACCGCCGGGCAGCTCGCCCGCTGGCAGTCCGACGCGGGCTGGCTGGAGCGCGCGCTCGGCTGCCGTCCCGGGGAGCTGCGCGGCGGCCGCCCCGCAGGAGGCGCCGCGGGATCCGGCGTCAGCCCGACCGGCTCCGGCGGCGGCGGTACGACACCCGACCTCAGCCGGTTGATTCCGGCGATCGGCCCGGAGCTCGGTGCCCTCGAAGCCGACCTCGTCAAGCGGATGCATCTTCGCGAGGTGCTCGCCGACCCCAAGCTCGCCGCGCAGCTCACCCCGAGCATGTCGCTGATCGAGCAGCTGCTGCGCGACAAGAACAACCTGTCCGGCGTGGCACTGGCCAACGCCAAGGCCCTGATCCGCCGGTTCGTCGACGAGGTCGCCGAGGTGCTGCGCACCCAGGTGGAAAAGGCCACGGTCGGCGCCCTGGACCGCTCGGTGCCGCCCAAGCGGGTGTTCCGCAACCTGGACATCGACCGCACGATCTGGAAGAACCTCACCAACTGGAGCCCCGAAGAGGAACGGCTCTATGTCGACCGGCTCTTCTACCGGCACACCGCACGCAAGACGACGCCTCAGCGACTGATCGTGGTCGTCGACCAGTCGGGCTCCATGGTCGACTCGATGGTCAACTGCACCATCCTGGCCTCGATCTTCGCAGGCCTGCCCAAGGTCGACGTCCACCTGATCGCCTACGACACACAGGCGCTCGACCTCACGCCGTGGGTGCACGACCCCTTCGAGACCCTGCTGCGCACCAACCTCGGCGGCGGCACCGACGGCACGGTCGCCATGGCACTGGCCCAGCCGAAGATCGCCGAGCCCCGCAACACCGTCGTGGTGTGGATCTCGGACTTCTACGAATGGCAGACCGAGCCACTGTTCGAAAGCATGGCCGCCATTCACCGCTCGGGCGCCAAGTTCATCCCGGTCGGCTCGGTGACCAGCTCCGGCCGAGCCAGCGTCAACCCGTGGTTCCGGGAGCGCTTCAAGGACCTCGGCACGCCGGTGCTCTCCGGCCACATCCGCAAGCTTGTCCACGAACTCAAGACGTTCCTCGCCTAGAAAGGCCCTGATATGTCCGACCTGTTGCGCGCCCCTGCCGAGATCAAGTACGCCGAGGAGCTGGACTGGCTGGAGTCGGTCGACGACGGCCCCAAGCCGTTCTCCTGGCGCCTGTCGCCGAAGATGGTCCGCCTGTTCGTCCTGGGATCCGAGCGCTCCGATGGCCTCGACCGGGAGATCTCGCAGAAGTGGTTCGGCGACCGCAGTTTCGTCGAGCGTTCCATCGTCACGCTGGCCTCCGACCGCGGCCTGCTGCTGATCGGTGACCCGGGAACCGGCAAGAGCTGGCTCGCCGAACTGCTGTCCGCCGCGATCTCCCGCAACTCCACACTGGTGGTCCAGGGCACGGCCGGCACCACCGAGGACCACATCAAGTACTCCTGGAACGTGTCCATGGTGATCGCCAAGGGCCAGTCGCGGCAGTCGATGATCCCCTCGCCGATCATGACCGCGATGGAGTCCGGCGCAATCGGCCGCTTCGAGGAGCTCACCCGCTCCACCAGTGACGTCCAGGACGCGCTGATCTCGATCCTGTCGGAGAAGTACATCTCGGTCCCGGAGCTGGACAGCGACAACATCGTCTTCGCCAAGCCCGGCTTCTCGGTCATCGCCACGGCCAACAGCCGCGACCGGGGCGTCAACGACCTGTCGTCCGCGCTCAAGCGCCGCTTCAACTTCGTCCGCATCCCGGTGGTGACCAACAAGAAGAGCGAGGCGGAGATCGTCCGCTTCCGCACCGAGGAGCTGCTGCGCCGTCACCAGATCGAGCTGGATGTGCCGCCGACGCTGCTGGACGTGCTGCTGCAGAGCTTCGCCGATCTGCGCGCCTCCGCCGCCGCAGCAGGCAGCGACGACGAGAAACTGGAGTCCGCGCTGTCGACCGCCGAGCAGATCGGCGTGCTCGAGGACGCGATCCTGCACAGCAACTTCTTCGGTGAGCGCGCGCTGACGGCCGGCACCCTCGCCTCCTCGCTCGTCGGATCGCTGGCGCGACGCGAGCCGGAGGACCTGGCCATCCTCAACAAGTACCTGCACGGCGTTGTCGAGCCGCGCAGCAAGGAAGAGGGCGGGTCCTGGCCGGAGTTCTTGGAGGGCGGCCGCGACGCGATCGCCACCCTGTCATGAGCCCCGTACCCGAGGGGACGGCCTTCGAAGCGCTGCGCACGCAGTTGCAGGAGGCCGCCACGGCGTTCGCCGACGGGCCCGACGCCCTGGAGGGCATCCTCCTCGGCATCGTCGACGACGTCGACCGTGCGGTGCGCGAACCGCTGGAGATCTTCCCCGTCTGCCACCACTCGCCGGCCTCGGCGATCGCGATGGCGCGGCGGCTGCGCGAGAAGCAGCCGAAGGTCGTCTACCTGGAACTGTGCGAAGACATGGCGCCGCTCCTGTCCGAGCTGCGCAACTGCAGGCTCCCGGTGGCGGTGCAGGCGTTCGCCAGCGAGGTCGAGGGCTTCCCGGCCGAGTGGGCGCCGCTGTCGGTCGTCGCACCGATCACCGAGGCGTCGGCCGAGTACCAGGCGATCGCCTATGCGCTGGACACGCCGGGCGTCGAGCTGGTCCTCGTGGACCGCTCCTCGGACCATGTGTTCCAGTGGCAGGCGCGCGAAACGCAAGCCGCCGAGCCCGCCGATCCGGACGCGCCGCCGGCCGAGGCGGAGGCCGCGCTGCACGGCGACGCGGTCGGCGTGGAGATCGGCAATCTGCGGCCGCGCTTCGCCGAACTGGAGGAGCACCTGCTGCACCACGGCCGGGTGCGGCACTGGTCGGAGTGGTGGCACCAGTACGTCGAGCTGCCCCTCGGCGACAGCGACCACGACACCTACCGGCAGGTCATGCTCCTGATCGGCAGCCTGTTCCGGCGTCTTGCACCCGGGGAGCAGGAGCGGGTACGCGTCGATGAGGACCGCGAGCGCTACATGTGGACCAGGATGCGTGCGCACCTCACCGCGTCCGGCACCGATCCCGCGGACTGCCTGTACGTCTGCGGTGCGTTCCACGCGGCCAGCCGTGTCGCGGAGTTCGGCGTCCAGGGCACCGACACCTTTGAGATCAGCCCGCCCAGTGCGAGCACGTGGCAGCACGGCCTGATCCCGTCCAGCCACGCGGCGATCGAGGCGCAGTTCGGCCTCGCCGCCGGCTCGGTGTCGATCGCCGCGACCCAGTGGGCGAAGAACATCCGGCGCACACGGGTGCAGCCGTTCCGGCTCGCGGGGCAGGCGGGTGCGAAGAAGGCAACGAAACCCAGGAAAGCCGCGGCACCGGCCGTGCCCGCGGCGACGGACACACCCGCGGACAAGCTCTCCGGTTTCCTGCAGCGCCCACCCGTCCTCGACCGTCTGGACGAGGCCGAACTGCTCGGCTGGTCGGTGGAGATTGTGCGCGCCGCGCGCCGCAACGGCTACCTCGCCTCCACCGCCGATGCCATCGCCGTGTTCGAGACGTCGATCCTGCTGGCCGGGATGCGCGATCGGGCCAAGCCCACGCCGTACGACTTCCAGGACGCGGCGATCACCTGCATAGAGAAGGACACCGTGCCGGGCCGGCGCGATGTGCGCCGTCTCGTGGAGATCATGATGGGCGGCGACCGGGTCGGCCAAGTCGGCTACGACGCGCTGCCGCCGCTGGCGCGCGATGTGCACGACCGGCTGGCGCCGCTGGGCCTGAAGCTTCAGCAGCGCGGCGTGCAGCGGGCCTTGCTGGACATGGCTTCGCGGCCGGAACTGGCCCAGTGCTCCGACGTGCTGTGGATGCTGCGCCATCTGATGCCGTCGGGCGCCGCGCGGCCGATCATGGGTGAACGTCGGCTCGGCGAGCGGCCGATCCAGGAGTCGTGGGACCTTGCGCTGGGCACCCACCAGAGGGCGCTCATCGAGCTCGGCTACGAGGGCGTCAGCATCGAGCAGGTCCTGGAGCAGCGCCTCCGTCGCACGGCGTACGGTCCGCAGGCGACCACGGCGACGGTTCTTCAGGCCGTCGAGGACGCGACGCTGTATCTGCGCAGCCGCCGCCTCGCCGACGAACTGGGCACCCGCGCCCTGGAGGTCCTGGCGACCGAACGCAGCGTCGACGGCGCACCGGAGGTGCTGCGCCGGGTGCGTAGGCTGCTGGCGTACTACCGCACCAGCGAGCCGGTGCTGCCGTCGTGGATCGAGTCCTTCGTCAAGACCGGTTACGCGCACTACTGCACTCTGCTGCCGACGGCGTTCACCGACGAGGACGCGACCGTCCGCCAGGTCGCCGCGATGCTGGGCTTCTTGTTCAGCATGGAGAGTCTGGCGCTGTCGCTCGGCTGCGACCGGACCCAGCTGGAGCTGGCGTTCGCGCAGTCGCATCCGCAGGAGCCGTCCAAGGTGGCGCTGCTGTGGGCGGCCGAGGTGCAGCTCGGGCGGCTCTCCCGTGCGGACCTTCGCACGCGGTGCGACGACCTCCTTGCCAACCCCCTCGTCGTGCCCGCCTATCCGCGCTACCTCAGCGGATTCCTGCACGCGCTGGAGCCGGTGCCGCAGCTGGCCGACTTCGTCGTGGAAGCGGTGTCGAACGCCTTCGCACGACTGCCGGATCCGGTGCTCCTGCCGTGGCTGCCGACCCTGATCAGCACCCTGCGGTCCGGCGGCGCCGAGCTGGCTCCGCTGCTGATCCGCGAGGCCGGGCGGATCTTCCCCGGCAGGCTCGCGGCGCTCGACGAGTGGGTACCGCCGTGGCGGGACCGGCCGGACGCGGGAGCCGTCCCGCCGGTACGTCGCGCGGGCGGCGGCAGCGGTGGCGTGTTGCTGGCCGCCCACCCCGCGACATGCGACGCGGTGGCGGGTCTGCTGGGCTGCGACGGGACGTGGGAAGCGGCGGGCCCTGCCCCGTCGGGCGCGGCACTGTCCGCTCGCCACCCGGATACAGCGGTGGCACTGGAGGTGCTTCTGGCCGGCCCATGACCTCGGTGCGGTGACAGCCCGCACAGCAGATCCACCGTCGGAGCGCCCGACCCACGGGCGCTCCGACGGCGCGCGGGAGGCGGTTCCAGGTCCCGCCGCAGCCGGCCGCCCTCCGCGAGCCACTGCTCGGCGGCGGCCGTCACCTCCACCCGGCGGGCCCGGGGCGCGGGGTTCGGCCGCGCCCCGTACATCCGAATGCCGTCCTGCCGGCGAACAGAGGACCATCCCCACAGATCGCGCGCCTCGCCCGGAGGCCCACTGACGTGGAGGATGACGTGATGGAGAAGACGACCCTGAGCATCATTTCCCTCGAGTCCGTGACACCGGGTACTCGCGGAGCGGCGGACGAGGTGGCGGTGTGCGTGGTCCGCTGCATCGAGGGGACGGCTCGGCTGGGCATGGTGTTCCACCGCCCCCGCTCCGCGGGCGACGCGGGCACGGCCACGCCACAGTTCACGCTGACCGCCATCGAGTGGTACGGCAAGCAGGTCGAGGAGCTGGATACGGTCCACTCCGGCAAGGTCACGCTCACCGGCTCCGGATCCGGATCGGACATGCTGGCCAAGTGGGATGTCCTGAACTCGGCACCAGGCACCGTCACGGCGTGAGGTCCCAGACCGGGCGGCAGCAAGGAGCCGGGACACCAGACCACCAGACCGCCGGCCCACCAGACCGTCCACGCGATATGCGCGAGGGATCATCCCCGTGGGGACGAAGGTGAACCGACGCCCTACGGGCATGCAGCAGGAAAGTCAGTTCACATCGACGTCGCCGAAGAGTTCGAGCATCTGCGTGAGCACATGCACGCATGCGGTCAGGTCGGCGTCGGTCAGATCGCCGCCGACCTGGCGCAGCAGGGCCTGCTCATGGGTGGTTACCGCGGTGATGGCCGCCCTGCCGTCGCCGGTCAGCCGGATCAGCGAGGACCGCTGGTGGGCGGGGTTGGGGGTGATCTCGACCAGCTGCCGGGCTGTGGCGTCGTTGACCATGCGCTGCACGAATTGTCGGCTCAGCGCCTGTGCGCGGCCCATCTGCGGGACGGTCATGGGCCCGCGTTCGAGGAGCAGGTCCAGGACGGCACGCACGCCGACGGAGAGCCCCTCGATGGGCGCTGCTTGTTCCACCTTGCGGTGCACGCGTCGGTACAACGGGCCGACCAGAGCGAACACTTCCGTGAGGCGGTGGGCGAGGTCGTCGGGCGCGAGGGGCGTGTCAGCATCAGTCACCCGGCAAGGATGACACCTTCATTGTCAACACCGAAGAATATGGCACCTTGGTTGTCATGACTGACGCTTCTGACATGTCTTCGTTAGATACGGCGGACGGCCACCTCGCCTACCGCGACGCCGGGGCGGGACAGCCGCTGGTGCTGCTGCACGGCGGCTTCCTGGACCACAGCATGTGGGACGACCAGATACCGGCCTTCGCGCCTCACTACCGGGTGATCGCACCGGATGCCCGCGGACACGGCGGATCCTCCAACGCAAGCAAACCGTTCCGTCACACCGACGACGTCGCGGCGCTGCTGCGTCACCTCGACGTCGGTCCCGCGATCCTCGTCGGGGTGTCGATGGGCGGCGGCATCGCCGTCGATACCGCGCTCGAACACCTCGATCTGGTAAGCGCGTTGGTCGTCAGCGGCGTCGGCACCAGCGAACCCGAATTCCAGGATCCCTGGGTCCACGAGATCCAGGCCGAGCAGGCCCGTGCGCTGGCGGCGGGTGACGCCGAGAGCTGGGTCGAGGCATTCACCCAGTTCGCGGCAGGACCGCGCCGCACGCTCGACGACGTCGACCAGGATGTCGTGTGCAGGCTGCGGGAGATGACCTGGCGGACCGTCGCCAAACACACCGGCACCGAGCCCATGCACATGGTGCCCGTGACCGACACCTGGGAGCGCGCGGCGAAGATGACGGTCCCGGTGCTGGCCATCAACGGCGGTATCGACTCGGACGACCACATCGACATGGCCGAACGTCTCGTACGCACCGTGGCAGGCGGCCGCGCGACGACCGTCGCAGCCACCGCTCACTACCCCAACATGGAACGACCGGATGCCTTCAACGAGATCCTCGGGAACTTCCTTCGCGCCGCATCCGCTGACAACAGCTGACACAGGGCTCCGGCGCAGCGGTAGGTGATAACGCAACAGGCCAGTCTCCGGAAGGTCGGGCAGCGGCAGCTCGGCGAAGCGGGCCTCGCATAGAGTTCGCAGCCGTCGAGGTAGTGCAGGTGGGATTGTCGGCCGCGCGCTGCTTCATGACGCTGGAGAGCTCGTCCCGGATGACGTGGAGCGTCAGCTTTCCGGCAGCGGTCTCTGCGAGATCGCCCACGGCCTTGAACTGCGGCTTGCCGGCGATGAGGGTGCTGACGGCCCCGGTGACGAGGCCGACGGTGATCCCGGCGGCGAGCCCGGCAACCAGCGAGGCCGTCGGCCCTGGCCCCACGGCGAGGCCGCAGGCGATGCCGACCGGGGACCAGTGCAGCTTCTGCGCCGGTTCGCTTCGCCCTGCGAGCACGGCCGTAAGCCCGGCCGCCAGTCCGGTGCCGAGGCCGTTGACGATCCCCGACGGAACTCCCGGGCCCAGTCCGGACATGAGGCTGGCCGTAGTCCCTCCGACGAGCCCGCCGGCCAAGCCGCTCAAGAGACCGAATACGAGGCCGACGAGAGGCAGCGGGGTGGCGTACCGCAGGTGCCACCAGCCCAGGTCGGTCGTCCCTCGCAAACGGTGTTCCAGATGGGCGCCGAGGAACATCAACCAGTTCCGCGCGTCCGCCGCCTGCCGACGGCAGCGCATCCTGGGATCCGGGTGAGGTCGGTACGCCTCGGGGATGAAGGCATCGAAGATCCACGCTCCACACACCCCGAAGGCGAATTCCGCTGCCTGAAGGGCGCTTGGGTCGTCTCTCCACGGAGGCCGCGGTGGTGGCGAGCCGTCAGCCGCGCAGCGTGACGGGGAGGGTGGTCAGTCGGCTTCCTTGCAGGCCGCCGATGCTGATCTGCTGTAGCTCGGTGAAGGGGACGGCGAGACGGGCGTCGGGAAAGTCGGTGCGCAGCACCGTGGTCACCGCGCGCAGTTCGAGCTGTGCGAGCTGGGCGCCGATGCAGAAGTGCGGACCGGCTCCGAAGGCCAGGTCTGGTCCGGGTGAGCGGGCGGGGTCGGTGTTGATTCCCTGGATGTCGACGAGTACGGGTGCGCGGGCGGGAAGGCATGTCCCGGCGAGTGCGATCTCGGTGGTGGTGAACCGCCAGAGGCTGAACGGGGCGGGTGGGTACAGCCGCAGCGTCTCGCGGACCAGTTCGCCGGTTTCCCCTTCGTCCACCCGGCTTCGGTGCGGGCCGTCCACGAGGGTGCGGGCGATCAGGATGCCGAGAGCGGCGTCCGTGGTGAGCTGTCCGGCGAAGATCAGCGCGAACAGGTGGTACTGCAATTGGTCTCGGGTGGTGCCCACGGGAGCCCGGTCACGCAACTCGGCGGCCAGTCCCTGGCTGCCGTCGCCGAGCCCCGAGGCGGCGAGTTCCGAGAGTGCGGCGATCGCCCTGCCCCGCTCGCCGGGCTCAGCGCTGAACATCTGCCTGCAGGCATCGGCTGCTTGGTCGACGTGATCGAGAGGAATGCCGAGCAGATCGAGCAGGACGGTGAGCGGATAGCGGGTGGTGAATCCGGCCATCAAGTCGACGTTCGTGCCATCGGCGGCCAGCTCGGTGAGTAACGTCCGGGCGATCGCATGGATCCGATCGGACTGCTCGCGGATCCGTTTGGCGTTGAGGAGCGGTGCATGGGCGCGTCGCAGGTCGGCGTGTTCGGGGCCGTCGAGGGTGGTGAGGGACGGCTGCTCGGCGGCGGTCTGCTCGAGTCCGGCGGTGTGCCGGTCCCAGCCGGGAGGCGCGAACGCGGGGTCTTTGGCGATCCGGCGGTCGGCGAGCACCACGCGCGCCAAGGCTTCGTCCGTCACGATCCATGCCGGTCCTCCAGCAGGGGCGTTCACCTGGACGAGGGGGCCGGCGGCACGTAAGGCGGCGTGGACCGGATCGGGTTCGGTGATAGCGCGACGTGTTGGGGCGAACGGGTCGATGTCGTCGAGGTGGGGAGCGTTCGGCATCGGGACTCCTGCGGTAGGGAGCAGCGGCGGGGCATCAGGTGAGGGCAGGAGCAGAAACAGGCCGTCCCTGCACACCCCCCACTTACGTGTTCACTGACGTGATGTCACTGACGTGTTCGCCGAAGTGACTCCACGGCAAAGAAACTTCATGGTGAAGTAATTCCACGGGGAAGGTAGGCTGGCCGGCGGCAGGTTGTCAATGTGTGCCGCCAACGTGAATCGTCGACGGCGAGCCAAAACGGAGGGCCCAGTGGAGGAACCGGTACCCGACGGCGTCGCGGCGCAGCGTGAGCGGCTGGCGGAAGGGCTCAGGGCCTACGGTGCGCGCTTCACCGAACTGGGCCGCCGCTTCGCCGTCCAGATAGGCGTGCACTCCACCGACGCGTTCGCTCTGCTGGAGATCGCCTCCGCCGAGCAGCGGGGCCTCCCGCTGTCACCCGCCCTGCTCAGCAGGCGCATCTCGCTCTCGTCGGGGGCCATGACCGCGCTGCTGAACCGCCTCGAGCAGGCCGGGTATGTCACCCGCACCCGCGAACACACCGACCGGCGGATCGTTACCCTGCACAGCAGCAAGCAGGTCAAGGAACTCGCCGACGAGTTCTTCGGACCTGTCAACGGACGTCAGGACGCCGTCCTTTCGCAGTATCCGTCCGAGCTGCTTCAACAGTTCGAGACCATCCTGGCCCAACTGTGCTCCACCATGGGCGCTCAGTTCACACCACCAGATTCGGACACGTGACGGTCCGCCAGGTTCCTCGAAACGCTGTCCAGGATCTCCAGACTCTCAAGACGCCCCGCCGCCTTCGCCGGGCGGTGGGCCCTCTTATGTGATGGCTCCGCGGCAATGCCCGGAACTACCCTCGTGATCATGATTGCCCGCAGAGAAGACGGCTACGAGATCGACACCGATCCGGACCGCCTCGACATCGACTCGGTGCACCACTGGCTTTCGACCGATGCGTTCTGAGCCCTTGGCCGCAGCCGCGAAACGGTCGAGGAGTCCCTTCGCGTGTCTCTCAGCTTCGGCCTCTACGACGCCAACGGAACTCAGGCTGCTTACGCACGCGTCGTCACCGACTTGACGACCTTCGCGTGGCTCTGCGATGTCTATGTCGACCCCACACACCGCGGCATAGGCCTAGGCACCTGGCTGGCAACTGCCATCCGTGACCACCTGGCCCCGTACAAACTCAAGCGCGTGCTCCTGTCCACGCTCGACGCCCACGAGGTCTACGCCAAGGCCGGCTTCGTGCCTTTCCCCGATCCTCAGAATCTCATGATCATGAACCCTGCGCAGTGAGTGCCCGGACCTGATCGCAGCCACACGGCGCCGCCCTCCCCCGCGAACATTCCCCACCACCCTGGCCGCCAACTGCCCTTCAGCCTCATGGACAAGCGCTGCCACCGAAGGCGAACGCCCGGCTACGCAGCGGCTTTCCCGGCTCAGGGAACCAACCGGCGCCGATGCCCCTCTCACATCGCGACGCCACTGGGCGAACCCCTGATGGCCGGATTACGGCGCGAGTCGAAGCCCGGCCGCAACTGCCACCCGCCCGGCTGCGTCGGTGAAGTGACGACCATGCGGGATGCCAAGCGACCCTCCACACGCTCGCTACGCACTCACGATGATGTCGTCAAGAAAGTCGGCAGAAGCGAGCAAAAATAGCCATCATTCGATCATTTTCGTCGCCTTATTCGTAGAGACTAGTCAGGGAACACCAGATGTTCCCGCCCAGTACCACCGGATGTTGAGGCATCCGAGCCCTGAAGGAGAAGGTATGCAACCCTTCGCGCTGAGCTACGCCCGTCCGGTGGTGCAGTCGCCGTCCACCACTCCGTACGCCTACGACCCCACCCGGCAATTGAATGTTCTTCCCGACGGCCGCCCGGCCTCGTGCAGTCGGGCGGTACTGCTGGCAACCGGCTCCACCGCCTCCACAGCCGGTTCCAAGACCCACTTCGACGACTGATCTCCCATGACCGTCCTGATCCTCACCTGCGAGGAGGACTTGACGGCGGACATGGTGGTGTCGAGGCTGCACGAACTCGGCGTCCCGCTCGTCCGCCTCGACCCTGCCGATTTGCCCGGGGAGGTCTCCCTGTCGGCGGAGTACGTCAAGGGCGACTTCGAGGGATACCTCAAGGCGGGTGAACGCGTGGTGAGCCTGAGCAGTCTGCGGTCGGTATGGGTCCGCCGCCCCGGCACTCCCGCAGCACACGCCCCGGAACAGTCCGCATGGCTTACGGCCGAGGCCGAGCACGCCTTATACGGCATGCTCACCTGCACCCCCGCACGCTGGATGAACCACCCCGTCGCGGCCGCACAAGCACGCTGCAAGCCCTGGCAATTCCGCACCGCCCATCACGCGGGTTTCGCCGTACCCCCCACGGTGATCACTTCGTTCCCGTCGGTCGCCCGTCGGTTCGCCGTCTCGTATCAGGACATCGTGGTGAAATCGGTGTCCGGCGGGCACCCCACGGATCCACCGATGGTGCTGCCGACCACCCGCATCAGCCCGGACGTGGACTTCTCCGGGGTTGCGGCCGCCCCGACCCTGTTCCAACGGCATATCTCCAAGCAGGCCGATATCCGGCTCACTTGCGTCGGCGGGCAGCTGTTCGCCGCGCGCAGGAAATCCGACCCCGAAGAGGTGGACAGCCGCTTCACCGAGCACGGCATGTGGGAACCGACCGAGGTGCCCGACCGCATCAGGCTCGCCGTGGAGGCCTATATGCGCACCGCTCAACTCTCCTACGGAGCCTTCGACTTCGCCGAGGACACCGACCGGACCTGGTGGTTCCTGGAGTGCAACCAGGGCGGCCAGTTCGGCTTCGTCCAGCTCGACACCGACCAGCCCATCACCGAGGCCGTGGCCTCCTGGCTGGCGGACGCGCCCTCCATCTGAAAACCGTCGTCACTCACCTGTCACGCCCACATCAGCAGCGATGCGGTGAGGCCGAGTCCGGCCTGGTAGCGGGTGGCGGCGCGGTGAGCAAGGGCGTCCCCCTCCACGGTCCCCCGCGCGGCGAGGCGGAGCGCTCGGCCGCCTCCGACCGCCTCCGGCCAGGCGACCGCGGGCGACCGGGGCGCGGGCACCCCCGCCCCAGCAACGGTCCGCCGAGCCGGTAGATCAGATCCGGTAGACGCAGATCCGGTAGATCAGATCCGGTAGAGGTAGACGCAGATCACGCCGGCACCAAGCACCGACGGAGATCACGCAGGTGCATATCGGAACAAATCACCACAAGCTCGAAGCCTCTCCCCCCACGCAGCGGCTCATTCCCGTCCCGGTGTGACCATGGATTCGATCACCACGTCCCACTCAGGTGGCACCGATTGAATGATCAAATGGGCAGTGGGCTAGCATATGAGCACCGCCTAGCTCGAAAGATAATCCTGTGACTGTCAACGAGGACTCGTTCACCAACTGGAAAACCCGCGAGGAGATCGCGGAGTCGATGATCCCGATCATCGGGAAGCTGCACCGGGAGCAGGACGTCACAGTCCTGCTGCACAGCCGCTCCTTGGTGAACAAGTCGGTCGTCAGCATCCTCAAGACCCACCGCTTCGCCCGGCAGATTGCCGGCGAGGAACTCTCGGTCACCGAGACGTTGCCGTTCCTGCAGGCCCTCACCACGCTCGATCTCGGCCCGTCCCAGATCGACATCGGCATGCTCGCCGCGACGTACAAGAGCGACGACCGCGGTCTCTCGGTGGCGGAGTTCACCGCCGAGGCCGTCGCCGGTGCCACGGGTGCCAACAAGATCGAGTGCCGCGAGGGGCGCGACGTCGTCCTCTACGGCTTCGGCCGCATCGGCCGCCTCGTCGCCCGCCTGCTCATCGAGAAGGCCGGCTCCGGCAACGGACTGCGGCTGCGTGCCGTCGTCGTCCGTCAGGGCGGCGAGCAGGACATCGTCAAGCGCGCCTCGCTGCTGCGCCGTGACTCCATCCACGGCCAGTTCCAGGGCACGATCACCGTCGACGAGGCGAACAGCACGATCATCGCCAACGGCAACGCGATCAAGGTGATCTACGCCAACGACCCGTCCGAGGTCGACTACACGGCGTACGGCATCAAGGACGCCATCCTCATCGACAACACCGGCAAGTGGCGCGACCGCGAGGGCCTTTCGAAGCACCTGCGCCCCGGTATCGACAAGGTCGTCCTGACCGCGCCGGGCAAGGGCGACGTCCCCAACATCGTGCACGGCGTCAACCACGACATGATCAAGCCGGACGAGCAGATCCTGTCCTGCGCCTCCTGCACCACCAACGCGATCGTCCCGCCGCTGAAGGCGATGGAGGACGAGTACGGCGTCCTGCGCGGCCACGTGGAGACCGTCCACTCGTTCACCAACGACCAGAACCTGCTGGACAATTACCACAAGGCCGACCGTCGCGGCCGCTCGGCGCCGCTCAACATGGTGATCACCGAGACCGGTGCCGCCTCCGCCGTCGCCAAGGCCCTGCCCGACCTCAAGGCGAAGATCACCGGCAGCTCGATCCGCGTCCCGGTGCCGGACGTCTCGATCGCGATCCTCAACCTGCAGCTCGCGCGGGAGACCAACCGCGAGGAGGTCCTCGACTACCTCCGCAACGTGTCGCTGACCTCGCCGCTCAAGCGCCAGATCGACTTCACCAGCGCCCCCGACGCGGTCTCGAACGACTTCATCGGCTCGCGCCACGCCTCGATCGTCGACGCCGGCGCCACCAAGGTCGAGGGCGACAACGCGATCCTCTACCTCTGGTACGACAACGAGTTCGGCTACTCCTGCCAGGTCATCCGCGTCGTCCAGTACGTCTCCGGGGTGGAGTACCCGACCTACCCGGCCCCGGCGGTCTGATCTCGTCGGACTGTCCGGTCCGATCCCCTGTCCCGGCAGGCGGGGTGGCGGTGGGGCGACAACCGATCCCGAGAGGCATCCGGTTGCTCTGCCACCGCCACCCGCCGAACGGCCGGGTACTACAGCCGCAGTTACGGCGGTCCCCCCCAACCGCTCCGGGCCGTAGTACCAGGACAAGCGGCGTCAGCCCTCCCCCAGCACCGCCCCGATCACGTGCCGGGCGTTGTGCGCCATTGCCGGGTTCGTCCTCCGGTAGTACGGCAGCGCGATCAGCGCCTGCGAGAGCGTCCGCCCCCGACCGCGGTTCCAGGTCGCGTCGTCCACACCGAGCGCCTCGCGGAAGACCTCCCTTGCCTCGTCCGGCAGCAGATTCCACGCGGGGAACAGATCGCACGCCGGATCCCCCACCCCCATACACCCGAAGTCGATCACCGAGGTCAGCCGGCCACCCTCCACCAGCAGATTGCCCGGCATCAGATCGGCATGCAGCCACACCGGCGGCCCGTCCCAGCCCGGGGCCCGCAGCGCGTCCTCCCATACAGCGGCCGCGGCATCGCAGTCGATGCTCTCCTCCGGGATCCCGCGCAGTTCCTCGATCGCCGCCCGGGTCGACGCGTCGAGCGAGGCAACCGGCCCTCCGCGGTGCGCCTCCGGCGCCCCCGGCAGGGTGAGGCGCCGCATCGCCGCCACGAACTCGGCCAGATCTTCGGCCAGCAGCACGGGCTCGCTCAGCGCCCCCGCCTCGGGGTTCTCCCCCGCCAGCCACCGGTACACCGACCACGGCCACGGATACCCCTCGGCGGGCTCCCCCGCCCCGAGCACCTCGGGGATGGCCGTGGGCAGCCGGGTTGTGAGGCGGGGCAGCCACTCCTGCTCCATCGATACGTCCGCGGCTCCGCCCTTCACCAGCGGCAGCCGTACGACCATGTCCTCGCCCAGCCGGTACATGGCATTGACCGTGCCGCCGGACGGGAACCCCTCCACCGCCAGGCCCGCCCACTGCGGGAACTGCCCGGCGATCAGCCGCCGTACGAGGTCGCCGTCGATGGGGTGGAGACCGGGATGCATCTGCATCTGCCCTGTGCTCATAGGGCGCCATCCGATCGCCGGAGGCCGACGGGCGTCAAACGCTTTTCCGGCCAGTACTGCCCCGCGAGCCGGCCGTTCCCGGACGTGCCGACGCGCGGACGCCGCCCCCCGGCCGAACATCGCCCCCGTACTAGCCCTGTCCCCGGTTCCACTGGGCGAATGCCCCACTCATCCAGCCACGGGTCGGCATGGCGTAACTCAACTTGCATGCTGTCGAGTTGACGCATTGCTGATACGCAAATACGTCTCGGCCGAGGATGGTGTGACATAGGGCACCTTGTGTCATGGGCACGCACCGGTACGGTGAACTCCGTCGAGTTGATCTTCGGCGTCAGCGGGCTACAACGACGTGGTTCCACCGTCCGGAAAGCCGTCCGGTCATCGTTGGGAACCCCATGACACGTGCGCCCTCATCACACCGCAGTTGGCTGACCGACGTACCCGTGCTGGCAGTCGCCATCACCTGGGGCTCCAGCTATCTGGCCACCAAAAGCATCACGGGCCCGTCGACCGTCCTCGCCATGCTGCTCCTGCGTTTCCTCATGGCCGTTGCCGTACTCGGGCTTCTCCGCCTCCGCGCCATCCGACGGCTCACGGCGGCCGAGGTGCGCGGCGGAATCGTCATCGGCCTGATCCTCACCTGCGTCTTCCTCCTGGAGACCTACGGCGTCGTACACACCTCGGCGACGAACGCCGGCCTCATCATCAGCCTGACGATGGTCTTCACCCCCTTGGCCGAGGCAGCGCTGTGCCGCACGCGGCCCACCGGATCGTTTCTCATGGCTGCCGCCGGCTCAGTGCTGGGAATAGTGCTCCTCACCCAGGGCAGCGGGTTCACCCCACCCTCCATCGGCGACCTGCTCATGCTCCTCGCGGCCCTCGCCCGGACCGCCAATGTGCTCACCACACACCGGCTCGCCTCGATCAAGAGCGCTGATGACGGCGCTCTCACCTTCGTCCAACTGTCCACCGCCGTCATCTGCTTCGCAGCGCTCTCCACATGTGCGGGAACCCCGCCCCTGCGCGTGGCCTCCGCCCTGGAGGCGGGCCAGTGGCTGGACCTCCTCTACCTGGGACTGCTGTGCACGCTGTTCGCATTCTTCGCCCAGCTGTGGGCCGTGCGCCGCACCAACCCGTCCCGTGTCAGCCTGCTGCTGGGTACGGAACCGCTCTGGGCTGCTGTGATCGGCGTCGCCCTCGGCGGGGACCAACTGGGAGCGCCCGGCTACGCCGGAGCAGCGCTGATTCTTCTCGGCACCGCGTGGGGAAGGCGGGCCGCTGAGGCCACTGGGTCAAAACCGGAGGCAGATGCCGCAGCAGCACCGCCCGTACAAGAAGGGAGTTGCGCCGCGGCCGCCACCTCTGCACCGAACAGGTAGTCCCGTACGGCTCGACGGACGACGTGCGTGATGCCGGCCCCACGCTCAGCACGCTGACCCGAAGGAAACGCCTCAGGTGGCAGCGGGAATGCCAACGTGGCGACGTGTTGCGGTGACGGCGCTTGCGCTTGTCCCGGCAGGACGTCCAGCGCGGTCGGATTGCCGGCTCACTGGGCGCGGTGCTGCGACGCCACTGCAACAGGGGTGATGTCACTGACTACGGCGACCCACGTACCCCCGGCACCCGCCCTCGGACCGGGCGGAACCCGGCAATGGGCGGGAGCCGTCGGGGACGCACTTGCTCGCCTCCTCCGTCGTCGCTACCGGCCCTGCATCTGGGCGGCCGCCCGCAGGTCGCGGTAGCGGACCAGGCGGACGCCGCAGAAGTCGTCCGGACCCTCGTCCGCCGAGTCCATGAGCGCGGCGATGAGCCAGATCGCGATGTAGAGGTAGCCGCCCAGCCAACGGCGGAAGAGCCGGGGCAGGCCGGGGCGGGTGCCGGTCTTCTCGTAGATCACCCGGGTGCGGGCGGCGAACTTGCCGATGCTCGCACCGGAGATCCGGGCCAGGATCACATGATTGAGAAACGCAAAACCGAGGCCGCTGCCGACGACGATGAGCAGTTCTTTCAGGAACGGCAGATCGGATCCCGAGAGGGCGCGGAAGCCGCCGAAGATGACGGTCAGGGTCAGCAAGCCGTCGAGAGTGACCGCGCCGATGCGGCGCATGTCATTGGCAGGTTCGGGGATACGCGGAGCCACCGCTGTCAGGTGCGGGGGCGGCGGGCCCTGCTGATACGGCTGCTGCTGATACGGGTGCTGCGGTTGCTGCTGGTACGGCTGCCCCTGCGGCTGCCCGTACTGCTGACCGTACTGCTGCGGGGGCGGCGGGCCCTGCTGATATGGCTGCTGCTGATACGGGTGCTGTGGTTGCTGGTTGTTCGGCTGCTGCGGGAAGGATTGCTCGTACATGGATACGGATCCTTCCATGGCGTGTGCGGAACCTCCACACGCAGCCAGGGCGCCGGTCGCAGGTTCGGGGCAGAGCGGGCAGGGAGAAGGCGTACCGGACGCCGGTGAGCTGTTACGGAGGGCGGCACACACAGGCCGGCAGGAAGTCCGGCCGACAAGAAGTCCGCTGCAATGGGAAGGAAATGGCCCCTGATCTTGACGTCTTGAACAGGATGTCTCCATGACGGATCCCTCAGACGTCTCAGCGTCCATGTGGAACGACGCCATTTCCCCTCGCCGGCAGACTCCCTACGAAGCCGAGCTGTACCGCAACAGCGTGCTCGAACAGTACAAACTCTGCGTGGAGATGGCCGACCGGATCAGCGCCCGGCGCAGCCTGACGAACACCTTTTTCCTCTCCCTCAACAGTTTGATCGGCGCAGGCTTCGTCGGTCTTGGGAGCGGCCACACCGGGCGGATGCCGGTGTGGCTGCTCGTGGCTGGGCTGCTGATCCTGCTGACGCAGTGCTCGGCATGGTTCGCGCTCATCCGCTCCTACCGGCAGCTGAACGCAGCGAAGTTTGCCGTCATCGGCGCGCTGGAGGAGCGGCTTCCGGCGTACGCGTATTCCAGAGGCGAGTGGGCCGCCCTGGGTGAGGGGAAGGACTGGCGACGGTATCTTCCGCTCACCCACGTCGAGCAGTGGGTGCCGTGGATCTTCGCGGCGGCCTATCTGCTGGGCAGCGGCGCCTTAGCCTTCGGCTGAGCCGACATGACTTGGGTGCCAGGGGTATGGGGGCAGGAGTGCTTCATTGCTGACGGATCAGCCGCAGTGGCGGCCGGCTTGCTTCTCGTAGTCGGCGAGCGGGGTGAATGTCTTGTCCAGGCCGGGCAGCAGGGCGCTGAAGAGGTTCCACCGGCCTTCGTTGGACGTTCCCATGACGGGGGTCAGGGTGGGTGCCCAGTCGGATGAGAAGTGGATGAGGCCTTGCACCGGTTCGCTGGAACGATCGGCGTGCTCGAGCCACTTGGGGCATTCCGGCAACCTGGACCCGGGAATGCCGGACGCGACGACACCCTCGGGCGCCGCGGACGTGCGGGGGCGCAGAGCCGCGTCGGTCGCCCGACGGATGTGTTCGTACTCCTGCCTGCCCATCGAGGGGATGACGAGCAACAGCCGTTGCGGCGGCAGCAGGCGCATTGCCTCGGCGAGTTCCCACATCGTCCCTTCGCTCCGCCCCAAGGTGAGCACGGTCAGTCGGGACCGGCGCATGAGCTGGCGTACGGGTTCCCGCCACTGCTCCTTCGGCAGATACATGCGCACCGCCCCCACATGCGGCAGCCGTTCACCGGGCGCGCCGACGGCGATCAGTGGCCCCACCGGTCGTAAGGCATCAGCGATGTGCTCCTCCGCTGAGCGCCCGGACAGGGCGAAACCAAGGATCCCGCCCACCGCACCCGGCAAGGCGTGCTGGTGCAATGCCGTACGCGCCTGATCGTCCTCGAATGACCGCAGATAAAGGACGTAGGAGCCTGGCTGGAGCATCCGTGGGGAGGGAATGATGCGGGCCCGGTGCCGGCGCGACCGAAGGAATGCTTTCCTTCCCTGCGTGAAAATGCCACCGCCGATCAGCATCAGCGGGAAGGCGATGAAGGTCGCCCCTGCCGGATAGTGCGCACCATCCACCATGGCGGTCATTGCGCCGAGCGTCAGGGCCAGCCCGGCGAGGCAGCACAGCCAGGCGGCCACCCACAGCAACATTCCCACCCAGGCGTTCTCCCGCGCGGGCAGGGACGGAAAGCTGCGGGACCGGCGAGTACCGGCGAACCGCAGAGTATTCCGGCCATGAAGGTAAATGAACCCGCCCGATACGAGCAGCAGAAACGCATTCGAGGCCAGCCACCGGGGATAGGAGAGCGGGGTCGCCATCACCTTCATCGCGCCAAGTGCGACGGCCAACCCGAGCAGGAGGATCAGCCACCCCAATAGCTGCACCCCGGCATACCGCGGGACGGCGAGCTGTCGGCCGTCGACGGAAGCCGGCGTATGAGTCGGCGATTCCTTGGCCCCGTCCGCCGTGACGTCGGAGGGCGTGGCGAGGGGATACGGGAAATCCCACTTCCCGCGCCAGCCGAGCCGCGCACCGTGCAGTGGAAGCCACAACACCAGACCGAAGAGCAGAGAGATCACCGGCAGGACGTATGTCCACCACCTGTCCCACCACGCAGGGAATTCCGTACCTACCGCCCACGGCACTGCTGCGGCGCTCAGAAACACCAGCAGCGGGATCACCGTACGAAGCATCAACCCCATCAGCTGCTGCCGCTCACGTCTCGGGCTGACGCCGGCCAACGCGACGCCGACGAGGACCCAGACCAGGATCATGCGGAGTGCCCACGGGGGTATCACATCGGTGAACTTGGTCATCTCCGATGCGGTTCCGGCAAGTTCACTGAGAGCCAGGTGAGTGCGCAAAGGTTCCCCCGTGGGCGTCAGGCTGTGTCGGCTACAGGGCGCAGGACGTGTTCCATCCGGACGTGGATCGACATGGATCGACGTGGATCGATGTGGTTTCCGACGTGGATTCTGACCGTCGACTCTTCCGCATCACCAGCCGCATTGTCAGGGGAATTGGGCAGATGCGGGGCCAACTGTCATTTGATGAGCGTGCGCTGGGGCGACTGGCGGGTCAGTGTGCGGTAGCCGCTCGAACGAGCCCTGCATATTCGGTCACTTGGCCTCCCGCGAGGAGAGGGCGTCGGTGTCAGAGCGCCCTTGTCATGAACGTGCTGTTCTGATCGGGCCGGTAGTCCGCGAACGGATCACACTGGTGGAACCCGAACTTCTCGTACAGCTTCCGGGCAGGCAGGAAGAACTCGGTCGCGCCGGTCTCCAGGCTCAGCCGGGTGAAGCCCATATCCTTCGCCTCGGCGATGATGTGTTCCAGCAGCAGGGAGGCGATCCCGCTCCTCTTCCGCGTCGGCTGCGTACGCATCGACTTCAGCTCCGCGTGCCCCGCGTCCAGCTTTTTGATCGCGCCGCAGCCGACCAGAGTGTCACCGTCCGAGACCGACCAGAACGTGACGTCCGGCTTCCGAAGGCCGTCGAGATCGAGGGCGTGCTTGCTCTCCACCGGCGTGATGGACTGCATCTGCTGGACGTGATCCTGGAGGAACCGCGCGATCTCAGGGCCGGAGAGGTCGTCAACCACGATCTTCAATCTCTTCACCTTTCTTCGGGGGCTCCCGGTGCTGCGGGTGCCCGGTCGGCTGTCAGACCCGCATGGGGGGCTGCTCCGCATCGAGGCTATGGCGATCTTGATGGACGAGGCCACGGGGTTTTGGGGGGTCCTGGCAGCCGAAGCGGGGGGCACCACGCTGAACGCCTGAACCCGGCCCGGGGCGGCCGTTCGGCAGCACGCCCCGCGCCGGGACTCTGTGAACCGGCGCGGGGCGGTGCGAGGACCGCGACAGGCTGGGCTGCCAGGTGTGGTTCACCGGTGCCGTGCCGCGTCCTACGGGCCGGTTCCGGGCCGGATCGCCATCCGTCCGGGCACCGGAGGGGGGCCGGAGCCGGACGTCACCTTCGGCTTCCGCCGCGCAGCGGGCCTTCGCAGCCGAAGTCCGCCGTGCCCGTATGGCCGTCGGATGCGATGTCCACCTTGCCGAACGAGCAGTTCATGTCGGTGAAATTGTTGTCGCCGTCCGTGGTCCGGTCCAGCAAAGAGCCGTCGACGGTCTCGGACATGTCCTTGAAGACGGCGTCGGCGCTCCCGGCGTCGGTCAGGTTCGCCGTGATGCGGCCGGTGCAGGTGAACCGCGGACGGTCCGGTGAGCCGGCGGGGCCGCAGTCGGGTGTGATGCCGGTGGCCCCCGCGAGGGAGGCGCGCACCTGGTCGGCCGTGCTGTCGTGGAGTTCGCCGACGGGGACGTAGGCGGTGTCGGGCACGAACAGGTCGTCCACGTGCGCGATCTGCTCGTCCAGGAAGGCGCCATACGCCCGCTGCAGGTCCGCGTCCTTGCCGAGCCGGTCGCGCCAGGCGTCGAAGGCCGCCGGGTCGTCGGCCCGCAGATTCCGGTACATCTCCTGGAGCAGGGCGGGGTGTTGCGCCCACAGGAACTCGAAGAGCGTGCCCGCGTAGTTGTAGAAGCGGAAGCCGTCGCCGTCGTAGGTGGCATGCAGCAGCTGGTCCACGGTCATCCGCGGGCCGCCGTTCGCGGTGTCGTCGATGATGCCCTTGACCAGGGACTTGCGGACCTTGATGCCGTCGTCGCGGGTGGCGCCGTCGAAGAACTCCGCGGTGCCCTCGTCCATCGCCGTGGTCCGGTCGCCCTCGTACCACGGCCCCTCGCCGAAGAGGCCCGGTACCGCCCAGCGGCCGTTGAGGTAGTGGGTGTACTCGTGGCGGAACAGCTCCTCCAGCGTCAGGGTGGAGTCCTGCGGCACGCGGCGCTGATACGTGTAGAACGTCGCGCCCTGCTCGATGTACATGCCGCCGTTGTTGGTGTCCAGGCCGGTCAGAAGCGGCTGGAGGTTCTCGTAGTCGGCCCGGGAGGCATAGAGGACGATATGGAGGGTGGAGTTGGTGTCGCCCGCCAGAGGTTCCTGGGTTCCGACCACGCGGTGGAACTGCGCCTTGACCTGCTTGCTGGCGTAGTAGAGCTGGTCGACGGTGTCACGGTCGAGGGCGGTGCGGACCGTGATGCCGTCCGTCTCCTCCTTGCCGTACGTGTAGGTGTGGGGGAAGAGGTGCTTCTCGATGTCCTCGCGGCAGACCTGGTACGGCGCGCAGGCGTCGAACTCGACCAGCCAGGTGGCCACCTTCGCCCAAGGGGCGCTGTACTCACCGAAGTTGGCGGCCGCGGTGTCCAGCAGCGGGCCGAGTCCGTCGACGATCTCGTCGTGGAGTGCGTCGACCTGTCCGAGGCGCCCGTACTCGCCGACCGCGTCGCGCACCACCCAGGCGTTGTCCGTGTCCTTGAGATGGGTGTAGCCGGCGAAGGCTTTGAAGGCGGCCCGGTAGGAGGGGTCGGCCACGACGGCGGCGTGGAAGGCGGCGTCCTGATTGCCGGGGTAGACGCCCAGATAGTTGAGGGAGAGGCCGGCGAGCGCGGCCCCGCCCCAGGAGGAATCCCGGGCGGTGTCCGGATGGTCCGCGTCCATGGTCTCCAACACCCGTTTGATCAGCGGTAGTTGGTGCTGACGAAGGCCCGGAGAGCTCGCCGCGTTCAGGGCCTCGCGGAGGGATTCGGCGTTGCTGCGGGTGACGTCGAAGGTGCGGGCGGCCGAGCCGAAGGCGTCGACGGCCTGGCGCATGGCCTCCACGGTCGGCGGGTCGGTGATGTCTATCTCGTCGTGCGAGAAGTCGTGGAACGCGACCGCGTGGAGGTAGGTGAACATCTCCAGGAGATGGGTGCCGTTCTTGCCATCGTGGTCGGCGGCGAGCTGGGTGATGCGGCGGGAGACGGCCTGGACGTGCTCGTCCGTCATGACGGGGGCCAGGCGCCGGTCCCAGGTCCAGATGAGGGTCCGCAAACAGTCGTCGGAGGTGACCGCGGGGTCGGCGAGGAAGTCGGCGAACTCTTCCGGTGACAGCCCCGTGACGCCATCCAGGGTGCACGGCACAGCGGCTTTGTTGATCGTGGCGTGCGGCGTTGCGGTCTTCGCCTTCGGCTTCGGCGTACGCGCGCCGGGGATGCGGCCGTCCGTGAGGCCGCCGGGGGCCGGTATCGCGCGGGCCGATGGCGTGGGCGCCTTGGCCCGGCGGTCGACCCTGTCGAAGCGGTTCGGTGCGGCGTCCGCCGTGCCGGATCCGGCAACCGGACGTGTCGCCGCGGACGGCGCGTACGGGGCCGGGGCGGGGACGGCCGTATGACCGGTCCCGACGGCCGTGACGCAGAGCGTCACCGCGGTCGCGACGGTGAGCAGGGACCTGCGCAGGGTTCTCGAAGCGAACACTCAGGACTCCTGTGTGGGGGGGTGTCAGGTGAAGGGTGCGCAGGGCAGCGCTGTCCACAGCTCCCACTGCCCTGCTGCGGGCGGGCGGCACTCAGGAGTGCAGATGCCGCACCATGTGATGCGTAACGTAGTAATGTGATATTGCACTGACAACCCCCCTGCAGTCGGTTTGCGAGGTTGGCTTGCGGAGACACGTGCAAGCATCAATTCCGGCCGCTTGAGGTGAAGTTGATGTCACCTCAGGAGGAATGCAAGTCCTCTTGGCAACGTATGTGCAATGTGAAATATTACTCGGGTGCCCATGGGAAACTCTCCGGATCTCATCGTTGTCGGAGCGGGCGTCGTCGGCGCTGCCTGCGCCTACTACGCGGCCCGCTCCGGGCTCTCCGTCACCGTGATCGACCGTGGCCCCGTCGCCGGTGGGACCACAGGGGCCGGCGAAGGCAATCTGCTCGTCTCGGACAAGGAGCCGGGGCCCGAGCTCGACCTTGCTCTCTTCTCCACGGAGTTGTGGCGGGAGCTGGCGGAGGTGCTGCCGCCGGGGATCGAGTACGAGGCAAAGGGCGGCCTCGTCGTCGCCTCCGGAGAGGGGGGCGCGGCGGCGCTGCGGGACTTTGCGGGGCGGCAGGCGCGGGCCGGGGTCCGGGCCGAGGAGGTGCCGGGCGACCGGCTCACGGACCTGGAGCCACACCTGGCACCCGGCCTCGCGAGCGGCGTGCACTATCCGCAGGATGCGCAGGTGCAGCCCGCGCTGGCCGCCGCCCACCTGCTGCGCGCGGGCGGTGACCGGGTGCGGCTGCGGCTCGGCGAGGAGGTCACCGGGCTCCTCACCGGCGCGGACGGGCGGGTGCGCGGCGTACGGACACCGGCGGGCGAGGTGCACGCCCGTCATGTGGTGAATGCGGCGGGGACCTGGGGCGGCGAGGTCGCGCGGATCGCGGGCGTGGCGCTACCAGTGCGGCCCCGGCGCGGCTTCGTCCTGGTCACCGAGCCGCTGCCGCGCGTGGTGCGGCGCAAGGTGTACGCGGCCGACTACGTCGCCGATGTCGCCAGCGGCTCGGCGGCCCTGCAGACCTCTGCCGTCATCGAGGGCACCCCGGCAGGCCCGGTTCTGATCGGTGCGAGCCGGGAACGGGTCGGCTTCGACCGTTCCCTGTCGATGGAGGCGCTGCGCCGCCTCGCCGAACAGGCGGTGCGGCTCTTCCCGGTCCTCGCCACGGTGCGGGCCATGCGGAGCTACGCAGGCTTCCGCCCGTATCTCCCCGACCATCTGCCCGCGATCGGCCCCGACCCGCGCAGGCCGGGGCTGTTCCACGCGTGCGGCCACGAGGGCGCCGGGATCGGCCTCGCCCCGGCGACGGGGAGGATCGTCGCCGATAGCGTCGTGGGTCATCAACTACCCCTGGATATCCGGCCGTTCAGGCCGGACCGGTTCGGCTCCGGGACGGGCGGCGGCCCTGGCCTCTCCTGCTGACTCCTGCCGACTCCCGCTGAACCCTCCTGAACCCCTCCCCCGAAAGGAGCCGTGTCATGGCGCGTGACCGCAGCCCCCTCGACCTCGTCGGCGCGGCGCCCGGCGCCGCGTTCGAGATCACCTTCGACGGGCGTCCCCTCACCGCACTGCCCGGCCAGTCCGTCGCCGCGGCGTTGTGGGCCGCCGGCATCCTGGCCTGGCGCACCACCCGCGTCGGTGGACGTCCGCGCGGTGCGTTCTGCGGCATCGGACAGTGCTTCGACTGCCTGGCCACCATCAACTCCCGGCCGAACAGAAGGGCTTGTCTGGTTCCGGCGCGGCCCGGCGACAGGGTCACCACCCAGGAGGGGCACGGTCATGCCGAACTCGGCGTCTGATGACCCGGAGTACGACCTTGCGGTGATCGGCGCGGGCGCCGCGGGACTCGCTGGTGCCGTCACGGCGTCCGAACTCGGCCTGTCCGTCGCCCTGTTGGACAGTGCCGCACAGCCGGGCGGCCAGTTCTACCGCCACCCGGACCCGGCCCTCGGGGCCGTGCGGCCGGAGGCGCTGCACCATGACTGGTCCGCGTTCGCCGAACTGCGTCGCCGCCTGGCGGAGAGCTCCGTCACGCATCTGGCCGGGCACCACGTGTGGACGGTCGAGCGGGCGTCCGCCAAGGACGCGGCCGACGCCGACGACGCAGCGGACACCAAGGACGCAACGGGCAAGGCGGACCTGTGGGCGGTGCACGCGGTCACCGGCGCGGACGGCGACGGGAAGCGGCCGGCCCGGGTGCGGGCCCGCGCGGTGCTGCTGGCGACCGGTGCGTACGAGCGTCAGCTGCCCTTCCCCGGCTGGACGCTGCCGGGTGTCGTAGGCGCCGGGGGCGCACAGGCGATGCTGAAGTCCGGGCTGGCGCTGCCCGGCAGGCGGGTGGTGGTGGCGGGCAGCGGCCCGCTGCTGCTCGCCGTCGCCGCCTCGCTCGCCGCCGCGGGCACCCGCGTCCCGGCGGTGATCGAGGCGTCCGGCTACCTGAGGTACGCCCGTCACCCGCGCACCCTCGCCGCCCATCCCCACAAGCTGGCGGAGGCCGCGGTCCATGGTGCGGCACTGTTGCGGCACGGGGTGCGGCTGCGCACGCGCAGCGCGGTGACCCGGGTGCAGGGCACCGACCGGGTGGAGGCCGTCACCGTCTCGCGGCTCGACGGCAACTGGCGGCCCGTGCGGGGGTCGGGCCGCCGGATCGCCTGCGATGCGCTGGCGATCGGCCACGGCCTGGTCCCGCAGATCGAGCTGGCCACCACGCTCGGCTGCGCGGCCCGGCGCACCCGGGACGGGACGTACGCCCTCGAACGTGACGCCCTTCAGGAGACCTCGGTGCCGGGAATCTGGGCGGCGGGCGAGACCGGCGGCATTGGAGGCGTTCAACTTGCCCGAATCGAGGGGGAGTTGTCAGCCATCGCGGTGGCCGCCCGGCTGCTGGCGCGGCCGGCGCTCACCGGAGGCGGCCGGGTGCGGGAACTGCGGCGCCGGCGCGACCGGATGCGGGCCTTCGCGGACGCCATGGCCGCCGCACACGCACCGGGTCCGGAGTGGCCCCAGTGGCTCGACGACGCGACGGAGGTGTGCCGCTGTGAGGAGGTCACCGCGGGCCGCATCCGCGAGACGATCGCGGGGTACGGCGCCCGGGACGCCCGGACCGTGAAGCTGATGAGCCGGGCGGGTATGGGCTGGTGCCAGGGCCGGATGTGCGGGACGGCCGTTGCCTGCCTGGCCGCGGCGGCGACGGAACCGCCACCGTCCCCGGAGCGCCGCCCGCTGGCCGTACCGGTCCCGCTGGGGACACTCGCCGCGCTCGGCGGTACGGCCGGTCCCGAAGTGGCCGCCACCGGTCCGGATCACGGTTCGACCGGTACCGGTCATCCGGCGGCCGCGGGCGAAGGCGGAGGCTGACACGCGCCCCGGCTCGCCGTGCCCGGATGCCCCCTCCCGCCCTACGTGGCCGCTCGTTCGGCCCCTTGCAGGTACCCGCGCCACCCTCAATAAAATGTCACACATCATAGAAGGGTTGCCTTCATGACCGACTCCGTCCCTCCCACCGGCGCCTGGAGCCCCGACCGCCCCTGGCGCGGCATCATGGTCGCCACCGCGCTGCCGCTGCGCGCCGACCTCTCCCTCGATGACGACGCCTACGCCGAGCACGTCCGCTGGCTCCTCGCCAACGGCTGCGACGGCGTCGTGCCCAACGGGTCTCTGGGCGAGTACCAGACGCTGACCGACGACGAACGCGCCCGCGTGGTCCGTATCGCCGTCGCGGCAGCGGGCGACGGCGCGCGGGTCATGGCCGGAGTGGCCGCGTACGGCAGCGCCGCGTCCCGCCGCTGGGCCGACCAGGCCGCCGAAGAGGGTGCCGGCAGCGTCCTGTTGCTACCGCCCAACGCCTACCGCGCCGACGAGCGGGCCGTGCGCGCCCACTACGCCGAGGTCGCCAAGGCCGGACTGCCGGTCGTCGCCTACAACAACCCCATCGACACCAAGGTCGACCTCACCCCGGCTCTGCTCGCCCGGCTCCACGGCGAGGGCAGCATCGTGGCGGTGAAGGAGTTCAGCGGCGATGTGCGCCGCGCCTACGAGATCGCCGAACTCGCCCCTGAACTCGATGTGTTGGCCGGGGCGGACGACGTACTGATGGAGCTCGCGCTGGCCGGCGCCGTCGGCTGGGTCGCCGGTTATCCCAACGCCTTCCCCGCCGCCTGCGCAGAGCTCTACCGCGCCGCCGTCGCCCGGGACCTGGGCACCGCCCTGCCGCTGTACAGGTCCCTCCACTCGTTGCTGCGGTGGGATTCCCGGACCGAGTTCGTCCAAGCGATCAAGCTGTCCATGGACATCGTCGGGCGCCCCGGCGGCCCCACCCGGCAGCCGCGCCTCCCCCTCCCGGCCGAGGCCGGGGCCGCGGTGCGGGCCGCCACGGAGAAGGCCGTCGCCGCAGGACACCGCTGACCAACGGAGGACACCCATGCGCACCCGTCATGTCTTCCACGCCGTGGACTCGCACACCGAGGGCATGCCCACCCGGGTCATCACCGGCGGCGTCGGAGTGATCCCCGGCACCACCATGGCCGAACGCCGGCTGCACTTCATCGCGCACCTGGACCATCTGCGCACCCTGCTCATGTACGAGCCGCGCGGGCACGCCGCCATGAGCGGCGCCATCCTGCAGCCTCCGACCCGCCCCGACGCCGACTACGGAGTCCTCTACATCGAGGTCTCCGGCGTGCTGCCGATGTGCGGGCACGGCACCCTCGGAGTGGCCACCGTCCTGGTGGAAACCGGCATGGTCCCGGTCACCGAGCCCGTCACCACCGTCCGCCTCGACGCGCCCGCGGGCCTGATCAGCGTCGAGGTGCAGGTCGAGGACGGCAGGGCGAAGGCGGCCATGCTCACCAACGTGCCCGCCTTCTGTGTCGGCCTCGACCGCAAGGTGGAGGTGCCGGGGCACGGCACGGTGACGTACGACCTCGCCTTCGGCGGAAACTTCTACGCCATCGTCGAACTCGATGCCCTGGGGCTGCCGTTCGACCGGTCCCGCAAGGACGACCTGCTCGCCGCCGGGCTCGCCGTCATGGACGCGGTCAACGCGTCGGCGGACCGGCCCGTCCACCCGGACCGGCCGGAGATCCGCGGCGTCAAACACGTCTACCTCGCCGCCCCCGGCTCCGACGCGCACCGCTCACGGCACGCCATGGCCATCCACCCGGGCTGGTTCGACCGTTCGCCGTGCGGCACCGGCACGTCCGCACGCATGGCGCAGCTGCATGCCCGGGGCGCCCTGCCGCTGCACCGCGATTTCGTCAACGAGTCCTTCATCGGTACGGAGTTCACCGGCCGCCTCGTCGCCGAGACAGAGGTCGGCGGGGTACCGGCCGTCGTACCGCGGATCACCGGGCGCGCCTGGATCACGGGCACCGCCCAGTACATGCTCGACCCCGACGACCCGTTCCCTGCGGGTTTTCTCCTGTGACGGGCCAACGGCGGCCGGTCCAGCAGACCGGTCCAACGGACCGATCCAACGGACCGATCCAGCGGACCACCCCTCCAACGGGCCTGTCCAACAAGCCGTCCCCACAGCGGCGTTCACTTTGCACGGCATCCAGTGCGGCACACCCATAGCCACCTGTGAAAACAACGTGACATTGTACGCTGGTGATCCGCTCGGCCACGAGGGACGGGCACGAAGGGAACACCACAACCATGGGCCACCCCAAGCGCCGCAACCTCAACACCACCAGGGAGCGCCTGCGCGACCAGGTTGCCCACCATCTGCGCGCCGAGCTCATCTCGGGTGAACTCAGGCCCGGCGAGGTCTACTCGGCGCCCGGCCTCGCGGAGGACTTCGGCATCTCCGCGACACCGGTGCGCGAGGCGATGCTCGACCTGGCCCGCGAAGGCCTGGTCGAGCCCGTCCGCAACAAGGGCTTCAGGGTCACCGAGGTCAACGAGCGCGACCTCGACCAGTACACGGAAATCCGCACCCTCATCGAGGTCCCCATGGTCGGCCGGATCACCCGGACCGCCTCGCGCACGGACCTGGAGGCGCTGCGCCCGGTCGCCGAGGAGATCGTGCGCGCCGCCCGCGACCACGACCTCATCGGTTACCTGGAGGCGGACCGGCAGTTCCACCTGTCCCTCCTCGCCCTCGGCGGCAACGACCGGCTGGTGGAGACCGTCGGCGACCTGCGCAAGCGTTCGCGCCTGTACGGCCTGACCGGCCTGGACGAGCGCGACCAGCTGATCCCCTCGGCCGAGGAGCACATCGAGCTCCTCGACCTGATGGTGGCGGGCGACGCCAAGGCGGCCGAGAAGTGCATGGCGCGCCACCTCGGCCATGTGCGCTCACTGTGGGCCGAGGGCGCCGAGACGGACACGCCCGTCCGGCGCGGCCGCCGTGTCCCCCTCTCCCGCACCCCCCGCTAGAAGTTGCCGTAATTGACCTGCCAGGTGGGCAGGCCCATACGGCGCCAGACGGCGACCACGCGGTCGCGGTCGTCGAGGGAGACGCGTACCGCGAAGCGGTGACGGACATGGCGGTCGAAGAGTTCGGCCTTCACGACGTCGTCACGGCGGCCGTCACCGGCGGCGCGCATCCACAGTTCGTCGTACGGGACCTCGTGGCGCTGCAACCACTCCTCGGTCCGCTCGCGGTGCTCCTCCCCACGCCCCGACAAGAGGACGAGGACGTCGCCGTCGGCGCTCCGGAACGAGCGCAGAGCATCCCGCACCGACACATTGAGCAGGTCCTCGCCGCAGCGGCTGAAGTCGTAGGGGCCCCGGTCGCCCCTGATGGCGAGGGTGCCGTCGATGTCGCACATCACCGCGGCCGGAAGGGCCGGGTCGGCGACGTACTCCTCGACCGCGGGCTCGTCGTTGAACCACTCCGCGGTGAGCCGCCAGCCGCCCTGCCTGGCCTTCGCGTGCTTGTCGGCCAGGAGCCGGATGATCTCCTCACCGGCCGTTCTGTCCCGCTCGGCGTCGCGCCGTATGCACTCCTCCACCGGTACATCGGTGAAGTCGTGCACGACGAAGGCGGCCTGTCCGGCCACCGCGGCCTTCAGTCGCTTGGGGATGTGGGGCGTCAGATGCGTGTTGTCCACGACGACGTCGAAGCCGCCGTCCACGGCCGCCCGCACGGCCGCGTCCTGGATCGCCAGCACGGTCTGCTCATGCGCGTACGACCGGCGCTCGGGCGCCGGGATGTCGAGCATGGTCCGCAGGTCGTCGAGGTTCACCCGGCGCATCCGGCCCTCGGACTCCGCCTGCAGCTTGCGCGCGGCGGTCGTCTTTCCCGAGGCCGGCAGCCCCGTCATGACGTGTACTACGGGCACGGTCAGTTCTCCTCGTCGGTCGTGAAGGGGTCGGCCGCTTCCGGCCGGACGGAACGGTACGTCATGAGTTCGGTGGGACGCCCGTCCAGGCGCTGGAACATGGCGGGGCGGACGGCGGCGTCGGGCAGCGCATTCGCGGCGCGGGCGAAGGCGCCCCGGTCACCGGCGAGAGGCGCGAGGGACGCATAGGCCTCGTCGATCGCGCGCTCGCGGTCGGCCACGTCCTTCTCGATCCGCGCGATCACGTCGCGCACCCAGGTGTCGAACTCGTCGGGCACCTGCTCCAGCAGCGTGTCGAGGGGCTTACCACCGGACGCCGCCATGTCCGCCGCCGAGCAGCCCAGTGCCTGGGCCACACGCTTGGCGGGCAGCCCGGCGAAGCGCTGGATGCCGTGGCCGCGCCAGATGTCCCGCTCGGTCACGCCGGTGAGCACCTTGTGCAGGCGTATGTATTCGGCGAGCTTGGCCTTCGCCCGTACGCCCGAGGCGAAGCGCAGCACAAAGCCCTCCGCGTCCGTGCCGGTGGCGGCCCGGCCGCCGGGCAGTTGGTTGGACTCGGCCAGGGCGAGCAGTTCGGCGAGCGGCATGGCGGGCCAGACGGTGACGACCGAGCCGATGCCCTGCCAGCCGGCCGCGGCGTCGGCCAGGGGTATCTCCGTGCCGTCCCTGGCGATGGCGGCAAGGAGCACCAGGTCCCGGCGGTCTCCGTAGTCGACGACGATACGGTTCTGCGGGTACAGGATCTCGGCGAGATAGGTGATTCCGGGCACCAGGGCGGAGGTGTCCTTGCCGTCCAGCAGACGCTGGGCCCACGTCGCCTGGGTGCTGATGAACGATCCCTTGGACGCGACCCGCCACCGGTCGGCGTAGTGGAAGACCACCGCGAGGCTGCCGTCGACCTTGTCGTACACCTCGAACGGCTCGTCCGGGAGGGTGGGCGCGTACGGCTGCCCGGCTTCGTGCTCACCGACGTTGAAGAACTTGGGCAGCGGAAGCCCGACGATCTCGCCGGTGGCGTCGTCGGCGACCAGGCCACGGCAGCGCATGGTCACCCGGTTCCACACGCGCTCGTACTGACACGTCCTCGTGTACGTGTAGAGGGAGAGCGGGAGTTCGGGGTGCCGCTTGCGGGTGACGTGCCCGGCGTCGAGGGCGGCCGTCAGCTCGTGCGGCGGCAGCAGCTCGTGGAGAGTCAGGTACGCCTGGCTCATGTGTTCCTCCTGGTAGTAGGCCTTGATTGTCACGTGCAGGAGGGCGGGCGAACACCGAATTAGCTGTGACCGGCGCTTTCGTGATCAGGATCATGGCAACGGTCGCCGTTCCCGGACGGGTCCGGCTCAGCCCGGCACGTCGATGCGCGGTGTGCCCATGACCGACAGCAGCCGCAGCGCCTCCTCGGACGGGGAGCCGGGGTCGGCGGTGTAGTTCACGACCTGCTGGTCCCGGTCGGTGATGTCGAGGACGCCGCAGTTGACGGTGACGGGACCGACCAGCGGGTGCTGGAGGGTCTTGCACAGGGTGGGCTCGGCACACACGTCGTGAGAGGCCCACAGCCGGGCGAACTCCTCGCTGCCGGTGAGAAGTTCGTTCACCAGACGGGTCACCTCGGGATCGCCGGGGTAGCGGGCGGCGACGGCGCGCAGATGCTGGGCCGCGGTACGGGCGAACGCGTCCGCGTCCGACGCGCCGTACAGCCGACGTCCCTGCGTGCCCGGCCCGAGGAAGACGCGGCGCACGAGGTGGCGATCGCGTCGTGACAGGGCGGAGAAGTCCTCCATCAGGGCGGCCGCCAGCTCGTTCCAGGCGATGACCTCGTAGGTCGCGGACAGCACGATCGCGGCGGCCTGTGGCAGCCGGTGCAGCAGGTCGAGGAGCCCAGGGGTACGCCGCCGCGGCCCGGCGGGCAGTCCTACGGCGGGGGAGTGATCCGCTCCCGTCTGCTGCGCAGGAACTCGGCCAGTTCTCGTCTGTCCACTCCCCCGGTGTGCGCGGATGCCGCGGCCGCTCATCCAGGTACCGCCGATGCCTGGCTGAGCGCCGCGGCTGCGTACGGGCTCGGGTGCCATGGATCCGCGCAGCCGGCAGCCGCGCGGATCCGTCGACGGGTATCAGTCGAGGTCCTCCGAGTAGTCGGTGGTGAAGCAGCCGTCGACCTCGCCGTCGTCCGCGGTCCTGCCCACCGGTGCCTGGAATCCCGGGGTGCAGTTGAGGAACCGCAGCCCGGCCTGGAGGAGCTTTCGCCGCTGGTCGTCATCGCCCGGATCGACGGCGAAGTCGTCGCCGATCATGAGGTCGTCCTGTGCGTCCTCGTCCGCCTTGACGGCGGTCTGGAACGCCTCCATGTCCTCGACCGTGTAGAAGTCGGCGTCACTGCTGCCGCCGGCCGGGTTCTCGCACTCGCCGCCGCCAGTGATGCCCTTCGGGCCCCCCGCTGCCGCGAGCTGCTGCACCTCGCGGGGCGAGGCGAGGTCGATGCTCTCGCAGCTGAGCGTGGCCTTGAGGAAGCCGCCGGCTTCCTCGGGCGAATCCGCGGAGGGCAAGCTCCCGCAGGCGGAAACCGATGCCAGGGCGACAACGGTGCCGACAGTGGCAAGTATTCGATGGAAACGCATGACGTCCCTTTGCAGTTGTGGCTTTGAGTCGAGAGTGCCGACCGGATGCGGCGATGCCTCGGCTGCGAGGGTGAAGAAAGCCAACTGCTCTCCCCCGTTCCCCCGTGATCATTTGACCAGGACATGGTAAACCGCTGCGGTCGCTCCGGCCTCCGGGGCCGACCGGCCTCGACCGGCTGCGGCATCGGCATCGGCATCGGCATCGGGAGATACGGGCCCGATCTGGGCGCGTCCGGGGCGGATTCCGGGCGTGGAGCGGTAAGCGACAGGAATCGGGTCACAGAAGAGCTGAGCGCTCGTCATCATGGCGTGTGTCTGCGGCTGTTGAGATCTCAGGGATGGACAACGGGGCGAGGGGCGTATGAGCGACGAGGAGAGCGGTGGCGTTCAGGGGCTGCGCGCGTGGGTGGCGGACGCGACAGAGCGGGCCGAGCGGTTGTTTCCGGTCGTGGGGGCAGGGGTGTCACTCCCGTACGCGTACGACAAGTCGGTGGCCGAACTCACTTCACTGGCGGATCTGCTGCACCATGACCCGGCGCTGTGGAGTTCGGTGACCGTGCGGCTCGGGGGTGTGCTCACCATGCGGTATCTCGCCGGGGGCGGTGCGCCGGAGGACCAGGAACGGGCTCAGGGGCTGCTGCGGGACGCGCGGGACCCGGGGACAGCTACCGGGGCGACGGCGACCGTGGAGGACCGGCGCTGGGCGGCGCTGTTCCTGTTGGCGCATGTGATGCCCCTGCGGCAGATGCGGGAGCAGGCCGGGCCGGCACCCGACTTCTCCGCCCTCTTCGACTGGACCGCGCGGCTGGGGCCCGAGGGGACGACTGCCACCGCGGCCGAGATCCAGACGTTCATGGCCGAGGTGACGGAACTGCCGCTGTCACCGGAGCTCCTCGGGCAGCTGCAGCAGATGAGCAGACTGCTCTCGGCTCCCTCGGGGATCGACTTCCCCGACGTGGAGAAGTTGATGGGCATGATGCCCGCAGGTTTTCCGTACGCGGACCAGATGCGGCAGATGATGGGCCTGATGTCGGGGCTGTCCGGCACCGCCACGGGCGCGGGGCCGACCGGCCCGCGCCAGGGCAAGGCGCCGACCCCGACGCCGACCCCGACGCCGGCTCCGCCCCCGACGCCGGCTCCAGCTCCAGCTCCAGCTTCCGACGACGTCGATGCCCTCACACTTGCCATGAACGCCGTCCTCCCCACAACCTTCGGCTTCACGGAGGCCATCCAGAGCGGCGATCCGGACGCGCTCAACCGGCTCCTCGGGCAACTGCGCGCCGCGCACGAGCTGCTGCCGCCCGGCCAGGAGACAACCTCGGCTGTCGAGAGCCTGATCGGCCTCCTGTTGCATGTGAGCCAGGGCGTCGGCGGCAGTCTCCAGGACCAGTCGGCGGCCCGCGCCCTCACGAAGACGATCGCCGACCATTTCGACCGGCTCTCGGGCTCCTCGATTCCCGGAGCCGACGGATTCCCCGTCATGGCCCGCATCTTCACCCTGATGAGCCAGGTGCGTGAGGCCCACGAGGTGGAGGACGCGGACGCGCTCGGCGCCCTCGTGGACGAACTCGGATCTCTCGAAGAGGCCACCCCGCAAGGCCACGCGTTCCGCTTCCATGTCCTGCTGGCCCTCGGCCAGGCCCGCACCGCGCTCGGCAAGCTCTCCCTCGACAAGGACATGCTGCGGCGGGGCCTGGCGCACCTGGAAGCGGCCCTGGCGGCCGCGGAGCACGGTCCCGCGCCCGCCAAGAAGCAGCTCGCATCGCTCTCGACCCAGCTCGACGCCGTCCGCGCCTTCCTCGCCGACGACCCGACCCTGATCCCGGGCCACGTCCCCCCGCCCCCGGGCACCCCGACGAACGACCGCTGGGCCTCCGCACTGCCCTTGGTCATGCGGTACGGCCTCACCCGCGACCCGGCGGACCTCGCCCCCGCCATCGCCGAGTTGGAGCTCATCTGCGACGACGTTCGTCAGGGGCGGGCGCCGCAGTTCGCCGCCGAGGCCCTGTGGAAGCTGGCGGAGGGGTACCGGGCCCGCTGGCATCACACCGAGGACGCCGCGGACCAGGCCGCCGCCACGGCCACCGCGATCGAGGCCCTGGTCGCGCTCGCCGCCGACGTCTCCCTGCAACTGGGCTCCGAACATGGCCTGTTGGCCGCCCGCTCCGGCGCCGCCCGCGGCATAAAGGCCGCCCTCTGGGCCGGCTCGCACGGCCGGGCGGCGGAGGCCGTCGCCGCCCTGGAGCTGGGCCGGGCCTTGGTGCTGCAGGCGGCATCCACCTCGCAGGCCGTACCCGAACTCCTGGAGGCGCGCGGGCACCACGAGCTCGCCGAAGCGTGGCGGGCCTCCGGCGTATCCGACGCCGGAGCATCCGACGGGCTCCCCGGCGAACTGCCGAGCACCCTGCGCCGCCAGGCCCTGGAAGCCCTCGGTTACCGGCAACGGGACGGACTGTTCACCACGCCCACGATGAGTGAGCTCGCGGACGGGGTCGCCGAAGGCGAAGCGGACGCGCTCGTCTATCTGGTCCCCGGCGAGGGCGAGTACCCCGGCATGGCGGTCGTCGTGGGCCCGAACATCGGGATCGGCGTCGGCCCGCTGCCGCTCCTGGCCGAGACCGAGAGCGGGCCTCTGGAACGCTACCTCGACGCGGCCGCCGCACGCGCCGACACCATGCACGACGACGCCGCCGAACGGGCCTGGGAGGAAGCCCTTTCGGCGCTGTGCGACTGGGCGTTCCCGGCCGCGCTCTCCACCGTGCTCACGGGCGTCACGGAGCGCCTCGCAGCCGACGAGAACCGACGCGAGAACCGACGCGAGGACCGCCCTGGCCCGCCCAGGATCGTCCTGGTGCCCTGCGGCCGCCTCGGCATCGTCCCCTGGCATGCCGCGCGCCTCCCGGAAGAGGACCCCCACGAGTACGCCTGTCAGGCCATGGTCATCAGTTACGCGGCGTCCGGCAGCCAGTTCCTGCGCACGGTCAAGCGCGCACGGCGTGACCCGGCCGCCGCCCCGGTCCTGGTGGCGGATCCGCGGATGGATCTGACGCATGCCGAGGGCGAGGTCATGGCCCTGCGTGAGTCCTTCTATCCGCGGGCGCGGATGTGCGGGGAGTTCTTCGAGCCGTCCACGGAGCCGGAGGCCGCCGGGACGCCCGACGAACTCCTCACCCTCCTCGCCAACGCGCCGTCGCTGCTGCATGTGGCCTCGCACGGATCGGCCGGGGTACGCCCGACACTGTCGGCCCTGCATCTTGCGTTTCCCGGCCGCACCGACGAACTGCCCGCCGAGGAGGGAGGTCCGGGGGCCAAGCCGGACCTGGGAATGCTGACCGTGACCCGGCTGCTTGACCGGCCGGTCGGTGAACCACCTGCTGCGGACGGTCCGTTGGTGGTCCTGAGTGCCTGCCAGACCGATTTGAGCACCCGTGACCACGACGAGGCGCTGACCCTGACGACGGCGTTCATCGCGGGCGGTGCGCGCGACGTGGTCGGATCGCGGTGGACCACCCTGGACAGCGCGTCGGCGCTGCTGATGGCGGTGTTCCATCACTACGTGGCGGCCGAGGGGCGCAGTCCCGTCGATGCGCTCAGGGCCGCGCAGATGTGGATGCTCGACCCGCACCGCGAGAATCCGGGCTCACTGACCGGCGAGTTGCTGCGCGAGATGCGGCGGCCGGGGCTCGACCGCCTGCCGATCTGGGCCGCCTTCATCCATCAGGGGCACCCGGGCCCAGGGGCGAGGACCGCATGAATCCGGAGGGCGGCCTCCGTATGACCGGGACATGACGCATAATCGGCCCGCATGAGATCCATCAGAGCGGCAGCCGTGTCGGCCGCGCTCGCGCTTGCTGTCTCCGCCTGCGGAACCGAAGGCGATACCCGGCATGTCGGCGCCGGATGCCCCTCCGGCGCCGCAGACGCCTCCCCGCACGCGAAGGGTTGGGACCGCCCGGCGGACTTCAACAACGACAGCTACCCCGATGCGGTGGATCTGGTTCTCGGCGACCCGGACACCGCAGACGGGACCGCACCCGTCGTACTGAGCCCGGGCGGCATCGGCCCGCTCGTGGTCTTCATGGGCGGCAAGGGCGGACTACGCCCCACCGGCCGCCCGCTGGCCGACGGCGTGGTCCCGCCGGGCTCCGGCGGCAAGTGGAAGGAGGGATTCGCCGCCACGTACACGGCCGACCTGGACGCCGACGGCTATACGGACGTGCTCGCCGAGCAGCGGGTACCGAAGAACGAGTACGTCGACAAGTACACCGCATCGATGGTGCTCTTCCGGGGCGGCCCGAACGGGCTGAGCGCCGAGCCGACCACCGTCCCCTATCCGGCGGGCTCCGCACACACCGAGTCCGCACCCACCGCGATCGGCGACTTCAATGGCGACGACCGGGCCGATGTACTCGCCCCCGTCGCCGGCAAGGCACCGGGCTCGATCGGCCAGATCCTCTACGGGCCGTTCGGCTCCCACGGCCGCCCCGCCTCGACCCGTACCGTCACCGTGCGGGGCGCCGCGCCCGACCTCAGCTACTACTCCTCGCTGCAGCCTGCCGACATCGACGCCGACGGCCGTACCGATCTGCTGCTCGCCACCGAGACGGACGACCCGGAGGACGACAACGAGGGCGGCACCTACCACCCTCTGCGCTGGTTCCGCGGCACCGCCGAGGGCGGCATGGTGGAGGCCGATTCACCCCCCGGGACGTCCAGCGCCAACGTCGCGACCGGCACGGACTACGACGCGGACGGCTACCCGGACACCCTGCTCCCCGGCCCGGGCCCGAAGGGCGGCTGCCGGCCCATGCTGCGCGGCGGCCCGGACGGATTCCGCCCCGGAATCCGGAGCCTGCACCTCGACCACGTCGGCGCGTCCATGGTCACCGGCGACCTCACCGGCGACGGACGGGCCGAGGCCGTGTCCACCCTCGGGACCGGCGAGTACCGCACCACGCAGAAGATCCTGGTATCGGAGATCACGGTGACGAAGGACGGCGCCCGGATGCGCTCCGTGCAACGCATCTCGCACCACGACAAGAACCTCCCGGGTGCGGCCGCCAGGACCGAGTTCGGCGGAACCCTGCAGCTCCTCGACGCCGAGCGGGACGGCTGCGCCGACCTGCTGACCGGCGCCACGTTCACCGGCCCGGCCTACCGGCGCGGCGGCTTCTGGGTGTTCCACGGCGGCGCGGCCGGGTTGCGCACCGACGGCATCCGCCACTACGGGCTGCGGGAGTTGGGCCTGCTGGAGAAGTGAGCACCGGTGCGCGGGTCGGCCGTGTTGCCCGGGCTCCGTGACGCGCGGTCGGGTCCCTCGTCCGGTGACGCGACGTCACGGGCCCGGCAAGCGCGCGTGCCTCCTCCTCGGTGCCGCGCGGGAGGGCTGGACCGCCCTCGCCGGCGTGGGTGCGGTCGTCATTCGCCTCGCCAGATGTTGTCGAAGGCCGCATCGTGGATGGCTCGCCGCTGCCGTTCGAACTCCAGGTGTCTCAACGCGTCATTGACGACCGCGAGCACGGTCGCCACCTCGTCGTCGACCACGCTCGGATCGTCCCCCGTCCGCTCGTCGCGGATCCCGAGGGCCTCCGCAAAGGCGGCGAGTACGGGCTCATCCGATGTCCAGCGGTCCACCGCCAGACGGCGAGCGGGCGAATCGGCCAGCACCAGCCGACGGGGGCTGAAGGGCAGCCGTCCTTCGCGTTGCCGGGTGAGCTGCCCGTCCGCCTCGAGGGCGGCGAAGTAGGCCGTGGACAGGTCCCGGCCTCTGCGCCACAGCCAGTCGTCCACCGACTCGTACGGGGCCTGTCGGACAAGCGCTGATGCGGCCTCGTCCAAGAGGTGATCGGCGATTGCCGGCCGGTAGCCCGGCACGATGCGATCGCCGTCCAGGCTGATCGCCTGCGCACCCAGGAGGTCGATCAGCTCGGCTCCCGCGAGCGCAAGCGACAGGTCGCCCCGCTCCGGAGGGTGGCCGGACGTCCTGTCCAAGGACATGATCAACATATCCCGTGGTGTGGTCATGAATGCCTCCACGTCAGGAGCCTCGGTAGCGATGCGTCGCTGAGGTGCTGATGGTCGGCGGGCATTCCCGTATACGAGTCTAGGGAGTGAGGACGACAGCTGCATCCCACCCGCTACCCCGGGCGACACCGCGGACCGCGCTGCTGACGTCGGTGGTGCGGCACCTGGAGACGTCCGCGATCGACGATGCGCTGGATCCGTTCTCGGTGCTGATGCAGGTACCCCGGTCGGCCTCAGCTGTCGGCCAGGGTGCGGTCGAGGAGGGGGAGCAGGCGGTCCCAGTGGCGCTGCAGTGCGGAGGGGTTGAAGGCGTCGGTGTCGGCCATGGTGAAGCCGTGGATGGTGCCGGGGTAGATCTCGGTGGTGTAGCCGACACCTGCGGCATCCAGGGCCTGGTTGAGCTCGCTGATGGCCTCGGGCGACAGGTCGCCTTCGGCGAGGCCGAGGTGGACCTGGGCGGTGAGCTTGGGGACGAGGCGGTGCGGGCTGTCGGGCGCGTCGGTGACCAGGAAGCCGGGGTGGAATCCGGCGACGGCGGCCACCTGGTCGGGGTGGGCCGCTGCGGTGCGCACCGCCAAGGGGGCACCCATGCAGTAGCCGATCGCGGCGACCGGTCCGGCGCTGACCTCGGGCTGGGCGGTGAGAAACCTGAGGTAGGCGTCGGCGTCACGCAGGACCCGTTCGGTGGTGTGCGCCTCGATCAAGGGCATCAGCCGACCGATGACCGCGGGCCGGGCCTCTTCTCCGATGTGCTCGGGAAGTTCGATCACCGGGGCCGGGCCGTGCCGGTAGTAGAGGTTGGGGACGAGCACGTAGTACCCGTGCTCGGCCAGTTCGCGGGCCATCTCCCGCAGCACGGGCCGCACGCCGAAGGCGTCCGGGTACAGCAGCACGCCCGGGTGCCGCTCGCCACGGTCGGGGAAGGCGGCGAATGCGTCGGCCTGGCCGTCCGTGGTGGGAATCTGCAGTGTCTTGGTGGGCAAGTTCTTCCTTTCTTGGGCTGATGCCAGTACACAGCCTCTCTCAGGGTTGAGGTCAACCAGAGATCAACCCGGCCGACACCGGGAGGCTGACGAGGTGACTCCATCCGGATCAGCGTCCTCTTCGCACCGGCTACAGCCGCAGCGGATCTCCCGGTCGACCCAAATCGTGATCATTCTCAGCGATAACGGCTGTCTGCTGGTTCCCCAACCCCGGTATTCGCATGGTTCGTCCCGTCAAGTAAAGTACAACGTGTATGGCAGTCGATGCAATGCTCGTTGTACTTTTTCTTCGGGCGGGCACCTTGACCAGGGCAGCAGCGCAGAGAGGGAAGTCACCGATGAGGCAGGGCATGGCGGAGAAGCGGGCGGCCATCCTGCAGGGCGCGCGCAAGGCCTTCGGGCGTGACGGCTATACGCGCACAACGATCGACTCGATCGCCAAGGAGGCCGTGGTCTCCACCCGCACGATCTACAACCACTTCCCCGGTGGCAAGGTCCAGCTCTTCCGGGCCGTGGTGGTCGAGGGATCGGAGTCGGTCGTCGAGGCGCGTCTCGACGCGATCGACCGACGGCTGCACAAGGTGACCGCGGCCGACCTGGAGCAGGACCTCATCGAGTTCGTACGGGCCTGGGTCGCCCCGCAGCGCCAATTCGCCGACCATTTCGCGGTCGTCCGGCAGATGCGGGTCGAAAGCGCCCATGTCCCGGAGGAGTTCCTCACGGCCTGGCGGCAGAGCGGACCGCAGCGGGCGTCCGACGCGGTGGCCGAGCGGTTCGAGCGGCTGGCCGCCGACGGGCTGCTCGCGACGGACGATCCGGCGCGGGCGGCCCGCCACTTGCTGCTGCTCACAGTGGCCGAGATCAACGAGCAGAGCTTCCACGGGGCGTTGCCGCTCTCGAAGGAGGCGGAGAACGCGATCATCGAGTCGGGCGTTCGGGCTTTCCTGCAGGGATACGCACCGCGGTGATGCGTTCTTGCGTACAGGGTGCGCGTCGGGCGAGGACAGGTCGTCCAGGCGGGTGGCACGGTCGCGTAACGCCGTGGTGAGTTCACCGCCCGGCCGATCCGGTTCGCCGGCCGGCATCGAGGCCACGACGGCAAGGAAGCCACCCGTTCTTTACCGCATGCCGATGCTCCGCGTATGTAAAGTTTTGTTCAATTTGCGTTGCGCGTCGCGATGTTCGAGAGGAGCGTCCGAATAGCGGGCATCACCCTTCGGGAGCGATCAAGCCTGCGAATGACAGGCAAAGACGCACCCTGACCCATGCGTTCACCGGCCGTTGTCCGTAATGCCCCTGCCCACTCGCGGAGTTGGCATGATCGCTCCGCGGACACCCCGTGATCGACAATCAGGTCTCATCGCTTGAAGATGTCGCTCGAACAGCACCGCCCCCACCACAGCCGTCACGCGCTGATGCGGTGCGCAAGAGGGAGAGGCATCGAAACATGGGCCGGTATCTGCTGCGCCGATTGGCGAATTATCTGGTCCTCGTGGTCGTCGCGGCGTCACTCACGTACTTCCTGGCGGGGCTCAGTCTCAACCCCCGCGCCAAGTTCGAGGGCCGCAACCCACCGCTGCCCGCGTCGTCCATCACCAAGACGCTCAACGACTACAACATGAACCCGGACACCCCGATCCTGACCCGGTTCGGGCACTGGGCGGACGGCGTCGTCCACGGAGACCTCGGCAAGACCATCGACGGCGACAGCGTCAATGACGACGTCGACCGACGGGTGGGCGTCTCCACCAGGCTGCTGCTGATCGCCACCCTCGTAGGCTCCCTGGGCGGTGTGGCCCTCGGCGCGTTCGGGGCCATTCGGCAGTACCGGCTCTTCGACCGGTTCACCACTCTGGCCTCGTTCTTTGTGCTGGCCATGCCCGTGTTCGTGATCGGCGTCGCGCTGAAGATCGGTGCCACCGCACTCAACGACGGCTCGCAGACGATCAAGGTGCTCGGCGAGTACGACCCGCAGTACGCGGGGCAGTGGAACTTCGACGCCCTCGTCAACCGTGCCCAGCACATGCTGCTCCCGGCGCTCACCCTGATCATCCTGCAGGTCGCGCTCTACAGCCGCTATCAGCGCTCCACCATGCTCGACGTCCTCGGCAGCGACTTCCTGCGCACGGCCCGCGCCAAGGGACTGCGCCGGCGGAAGGCCCTGGTCAAACACGGTCTGCGGACCGCGATCCTGCCCGTGGTGCCGCTGCTGGTCTACAACATCGTGCTGCTCTTCACCGGGGCGACCTTCACCGAGAAGACCTTCGGCTGGCACGGCATGGGCGAGCTGCTCGTCGACTCGATCAACAAACAGGACGTCAACTCGGTTGCCGCAGTGGGGCTGTTCACCGCCGTCCTGGTGCTGATCGCCGGACTGCTGTCCGACCTGCTGTACGCGGCGCTCGATCCGCGCGTACGGGTCCGCTGACCCGCCCCGCCGCCGACCGAACCCCACCCACCGCACCTCAGGAGAGCGCGCGATGAGCGTCCAGCTGCCCCCCGCCACCGAACCCGCCCCCGGCCCCGTCCCTGCCGGTGAGGCCGAAGGCCGCCCCGCCAAGGCCCGTACCTCACGGCTGCGGCTGACCGTCCGCCGCTTCGCCCGGAACCGCCTTGCCCTGTTCGGGCTGTTCCTCCTCGTGCTGCTGTTCCTCGGCGCGTACGGCGGCCCGTTCCTCACCAAGTGGGACTACCAGCAGCACGACTACCTGAACTTCCTCGCCAGCCCCTCCGGGGACCACTGGTGGGGCACCACGCAGGGCGGTGTCGACCTCTTCTCGCTCACCATGCGCGGTCTGCAGAAGTCCCTGATCATCGGCCTGCTGGTCGGTGTCATCTCCACCTTCCTGGCCGCCACCGTCGGCGCCTTCGCCGCGTACTTCGGCGGCTGGACCGACCGGGTGCTGATGTGGATCGTCGACCTGCTGCTGGTGATGCCCTCGTTCCTGATCATCGCCGTCCTGTCGCCCGCGTTCCGCGGCTCCACCTGGCTGATCTTCGTGGTCCTGCTCGGCGCCTTCAGCTGGATGGTCACCGGCCGCGTCGTACGGTCCATGACCTTCACGCTCAAGGACCGGGAGTTCGTCAAGGCCGCCAAGTACATGGGCGTCCCCGCACCGGTCATCATCTTCCGGCACATCCTGCCCAGCATGGCCTCGATGCTGATCATCGACACGGTGATCCAGGTCGGCGCGGCGGTCATCGGCGAAAGCAGCCTGTCGTACTTCGGCTTCGGTGTGCAGGCGCCCGATGTCTCCCTCGGTACGGTCATCGCCGACAACACCACCAACGCCACCACCTACCCGTGGCTGTTCTTCTTCCCGGCCGGCTGTCTGGTGCTGATCGGCGTCTCCATCTCCTTCATCGGCGACGGTCTGCGCGACGCGCTCGACCCCAACGCGTCCGGCGCGAAGGCGCGTTCGCGCCGTAAGAAGAAGCGGCCGACGACTGGGCGGCCGGCCGCGGCCGTACCGGCGCAGACCACGGCCACCGCCGGCAGTCAGGGCGCCGCCTCGTGAAGCGCGCCGCCCACACCCCGCACCAGCACCCCGCGCACCGCGCGCCCCAGGAAGGACCCCCGACGGTGACCGAGACCAGCCCGGCCCAGCCCACCGCGGCTGTCGACGCGACGCAGCCCGTCCTCGCCGTCAGCGATCTGACGGTCTCCTTCCCGAGCGAGGCGGGCACGGTGCAGGCCGTACGCGGCGTCTCCTACGCCGTCCGGCCCGGCGAGGTCCTCGGCATCGTCGGCGAGTCCGGCTCCGGCAAGTCCGTCTCCTCCATGGCCGTCCTCGGGCTGCTCCCCGAGAGCGCCGAGGTCACCGGGTCCGTCACGCTCGCCGGGCGCGAGCTCCTCGGCCTCGGCGACGCCGCCCTGTCGAAGATCCGCGGCAAGGACATCGGCATGGTCTTTCAGGACCCGCTGTCCGCCCTGACCCCCGTCTACTCCGTCGGCGACCAGATCATCGAGGCCATCCAGGTCCACCAGTCGCTGGACAAGGCGGTCGCCCGCAAACGGGCCGTCGAACTCCTCGAGGTGGTCGGTATCCCCGATGCGAAGCGCCGGGTGGACGCGTTCCCGCACGAGTTCTCCGGCGGGATGCGCCAGCGCGCGATGATCGCCATGGCCATCGCCAACGACCCCAAGGTCATCATCGCCGACGAGCCCACCACCGCCCTCGATGTGACCATCCAGGCCCAGGTCCTGGAGGTGCTCAAGACCGCCCAGGAGGTCACCGGAGCCGCCATCGTCATGATCACCCATGACCTCGGGGTCATCGCCGGCTTCGCCGACCGGGTGCAGGTCATGTACGCGGGCCGGCCGGTCGAGGCGGGCCCGGTGGACGAGGTGTACTACGCGCCGCGGATGCCGTACACCATCGGCCTGCTCGGCTCGATTCCCCGGCTGGACGAGGCTCGGACGGAAGGCACCGCGCGCCGTGCCCTGACGCCCATCGACGGGAACCCGCCCAAGATGGTCGACCTGGCGCCCGGCTGCCCCTTCGCACCGCGCTGCCCCATTGCGATCGACCAATGCCACACGCTGGAACCGGAGTTGAGGGTGGTTGAGGGCGCCGCTGTTCCCCCAGCTCTCCGCTCCGTTCGAGCAGGGGAGACCCCACTCACCGCCTGCCACCGCGCGCACGAGATCGGCGCCGGGCTCGACCGCGACGCGGTCTATCCGTTGCCGGTCCTGCCGGAGGCCGGGGCGATCGAGCGGCTGCCGCGTGCGGAGCGCGCCACCGTCCTCGAACTCGACGGGCTCGTCAAGCACTTCCCGCTCACCAAGGGCGCGCTCGTCAAGCGCACGGTCGGCACCGTCCGGGCGGTGGACGGCATCAGCTTCGACATCCGCGAGGGCGAGACGCTCGGCCTGGTCGGCGAGTCCGGCTGCGGCAAGACCACCACCCTGCTGGAGATCCTCGATCTGCCCAGCGGCCAGGCCGGCACCGTCACCGTCTTCGGCAAGGACATCCGCGGCCTGAGCCGGGCGGACCGCAAGGGCCTCCGCCGCGATATGCAGATCGTCTTCCAGGATCCGATGGCGGCGCTCGACGCCCGGATGCCGGTCGGCGACATCCTCGCCGAGCCGCTGAAGACACATGGCTGGGACAAGGCGCGGATCGCCGCGCGGATCCCCGAACTCCTGGACATGGTCGGCCTGGAGGCCGAGCACGCCGACCGCTACCCGCAGGAGTTCTCCGGCGGCCAGCGCCAGCGCATCTCCATCGCCCGCGCCCTCGCGCTGGAACCCAAGCTGGTCATCCTCGACGAGCCGGTCTCCGCCCTCGACGTCTCCATCCAGGCGGGCGTCCTCAACCTCCTCGACGAGCTGAAGACCCGCCTCGGGCTGAGCTACCTCTTCGTCGCCCACGACCTGTCCGTCGTACGGCATATCGCCGACCGCATCGCGGTCATGTACCTCGGCCGGATCGTGGAGCTCGGCGCGGCCGACGACGTCTTCGCCGCGCCCTCCCATCCGTACACCCAGGCGCTGCTGTCCGCGGTCCCGCTGCCCGACCCGCGCAAGGAGCGGGAACGCAGCCGGATTCTGCTCAGCGGCGACCTGCCCAGTCCGGCGGATGTGCCGGCCGGCTGCCGGTTCGCGGGCCGCTGCCCGAAGTACGCCGGGCTCGACGAGAGCGAGCAGGCGCGCTGCCGGGCCGAGGACCCCGCCACGGCGGTCCTCGGCCCGGACCACACGGCGGCCTGCCACTACGCGGCGGCAGTCGACGTCGTCCAGCCGGCACCGCACTGATACGCCCACCCCACCCAGGAAGAGGAATTCGTGAAGGTCACCCGCTATCCCCTCGCGCTGGTCGCGACCCTCGCCGTGTCGTCGCTGACACTGACCGCCTGCGGCGGCGGCTCGGACGACGACGCGGAGCAGAAGGCCCCGCAGAAGTCGACCGCCGTCAACATCAAGGCGACGGATCCCGCGAAGCTCAAGCAGGGCGGGACGATGCACTGGGCCATCGACTTTTTCGCCACCCAGTGGAACATCACCGAGGTCGACGGCCAGCAAGCCGGTGTCACCGACGTGATGAAGTCCCTCATGCCGAGCCTGTGGCGCTCGGACGCGCACGCTGCGCAGACCCCGAACAAGGCGTTCCTGCTGGACGCCGACTCCCGGACCGTCAAGGGCAAGCAGGTCGTCACCTGGCATCTGAACCCCAAGGCGAAGTGGTCCGACGGCACGCCGATCACCTGGAAGGACCTCGCGGCCACCGCCCGTGCCATGGACGGTCACGACAAGGCGTTCAAGGTGGCCTCCACCATCGGCTTCGAACGGGTGGCGGACGTCAAGAAGGGCAAGGACGACTACGAGGCCGTCATGACCTTCGCCAAGCCGTTCGCGGACTGGAAGGCCATGTTCAACGGGGCGAACAACACGCCGCTGTACCCGGCGAAGTACGTCTCCGACGCGAAGAGCTTCAACACCGCCTACGTCAACAAGATCCCGGTCACCGGTAACGCCTTCAAGCTGGGCAGCATCGACAAGTCCGCCAAGACGGTCACGGTGGTGGCCGATCCGAAGTGGTGGGGCGACAAGCCCAAGCTGGACAAAATCGTCTTCCACACCATGGACCCGGCCTCGATGCCGGGCGCCTTTGCCAACGGTGAGATCGACTACTTCGACATCGGCGGCGACGCCTCCGCCTACAAGCAGGCGTCCAAGGTGTCGGCCGGTGAGATCCGGGAAGCGGGCGGCCCCAACTACCGCCAGATCACGTTCAACGGCGAGAGCGCCAAGCTGAAGGACCCGAAGGTCCGCAAGGCGCTGTTCATGGCCACCGACCGCGCCACGATCGCCAAGTCGGACCTCAAGGGCCTGGGCTGGAAGCCCGCCACCATGAACAACCACCTGCTGGTCGCCAACCAGAAGGGGTACCGGGACAACTCGGGCAAGCTCGGCACGTACGACCCGAAGGCGGCCGGGAAGCTGCTGGACCAAGCGGGCTGGAAGCTCAGCGGCAAGATCCGTAAGAAGGGCGGCCAGGAGCTGTCGCTGCGGTTCGTCATCCCGTCCGGCACCCCCGCGTCCACCAACGAAGGGTCGATGCTGACGCAGATGTACCAGCAGATCGGCGTCAAGCTGAAGGTCGAGACGGTGCCGGTCAACGACTTCTTCGACAAGTACATCACCCCGGGCGACTTCGACATCTCGCCCTACTCCCTGCTCGGCACGCCGTTCCCCGCGAGCGGAGCCAGCAACATCTACACCGCCAAGGGCGGCAACAACGACGCCAACGTGGGCAGCAAGAAGATGGACGGCCTCCTCAGCAAGGCCGGCGCCAACGCCGCCGACCCGGCCGGCGCGCTCCAGCAGACGAACCAGGCCGACGCCGAGGCGTGGCAGCTCGCCGGAGTCCTGCCGCTCTACCAGCGCCCCGACATCGCGGCGATCAAGAAGGACCTCGCCAACATCGGCGCCTTCGGCATGACCGAACCGGTCTTCGAGCACATCGGCTTCACCAAGTAGGCGGTCGAACCGCGGTCAGGTAAGCAGCGGAACCCCGCCGAGGGCATCGCGAGCCACCTCATACGACAACGTCGGCCTTCAGGACCACCATCAGGTCTTGAAGGCCGACGTCACACAGGAACCCGAATTAACCCCACAACTGGCCGGGGCGGTTCCGGGGTCCGGTGGCTGAGCATGGTGCCAAAGCGGTGTCTCAGCCGGTGATCGGGCCCAGGGGGATGTCCGAGACGGTGACGCTGAGGGACTTCACGGAGCCGCCTGTCAGGACGGGCACGCCATTGGGGCCCGGGGCGAACGTGGCAGTCAGGCCGTTCAGGGAGCCACCGACGGAGAGGCCACCCGCGACGCCGTCGAGGTCGTCGTCGGCTATCTCACGGGTCTCAATGCGGGAGGTGTTGCTCATGATGATGAGCGTCCTTCTTCTCTAGTGATGAGTCGCAATGCGTGGCGCACTGCAGCGGGAATCCCTTGAATGACTCCCGCCATGCGCCAGATTGCACGCTCTCGTGGGGCGGGGTGAATCAAACACACATCCTTTACGTGGTGTACACACCAGGCCTTGAAGCGGAAGGCCAACATCACGGAGGACCCCGAATCAACCAACAGCTCGGCTTGTCGGTGAGCGGTGCGCCGACGGCCTCGCCACCAGCGCAGTCATCGCCTTGTCAGCGCAATGTCAACGGCCGTGGCTAGCGTCAAAGCCGTTCGATGCAGGCACGTCTCAACCCAAGGGGGAGACCCAGGCAATGGCAAAGATGAGCAGGCTGACTCGGGCGGTGGGGACCGCCGTCATGACGGCGGCCATGGTGGCCGGCCCCGCCGTCGTCGCACCCGCCGTCGCGCAGGCCGACGACGTCCACCACTACTACCTCGAGGTGGGTGGCACAGGCGCCGCGGCGGACGAGGCCGACGGGTGCACCACCAGCTACGGATTCGCCAACCAGCACCTGGACGAGGGCGATCAGGTCGTTCCGGTCTGCTACCCGGCGAGCGCCGGACCGTGGGCGGGCAGCAAGCAGTTCAGCCCGGACATCAACGCACCGAGCTACGACGCCAGCGTGGAGGTGGGGTACAAGAATCTGCTGGCCGCCGCCGAGGAGACCCACCGCCGCGACCCGAACGCACGCCTCACGATCGTCGGCTACTCCCAGGGTGCACAGGTCGCGGACGTGGTGCTCCAGAAGATCGCCAACAACGAGACCGGGGTGCCGCGTTCGCAGGTCAACGGCATGCTCTACGCCGACCCGATGCAGCCCGGCACCGGTGCCGCGGCGCGCGTGCCGAAGGGCGTGAGCGCCTTCGGGTTCACCTCCCCCGGTGCCGGGCCGGAGGAGTTCCCGGGCGTTCCGGTCGAGCGGTTCTGCATCCGCGGTGACGGCGTGTGCGACGCGACCTCGCTCGAGTCCATCCTCGGCTACTTCACCAAGCACGGGAACTACCCCAAGGACGGCAACGCCATGACCCGGACCATCGCCAACGACGGTGGCAACGGGATCACCTGGCTGGACGCCTGACCTGACGACGTCCGCCGCTGCGGGGGGGGGGGCGGCGGATCCATCGGCCCGGCCGACGACGCTCGGCCGGGCCGGTGGGTGTGGGGTTCGCGGTGAGCCGGCTCGTCTACCGCGGGAAATCGCCGATGCTCGGCTGTCGCCAGCGGTGCAGGTCGTCGAGGACGCGGGAGAGTTCCGCGGCGCGGTGGACGTGGGTCTCGGGGAGGGCGATGGCCCGCTCGAAGAAGTCGCGCGCCCCCGCGAGATCTTCCGCTGCGACATTGCTCCAGAGCAGCCGATTGCGGATCGTCATCTCCGATTCGGTACCGGTCTGCTCGTTGAACACCGCGAGTGCCCGTCGGCGGAGTTCGGCGGCGGCCTCCAGGTTGCCCGAGCACGTCTCAGCGGCGCTCAACCTGCCGAGGACAGCCGAGTACAAGGGGATGTCCCCCAGGCGCTCGGCCAGTTTCTCGGCCTTCCCGAGCGTCTCGGCAGCCTCCGCGTACCGGCCCATGTCCAGCTGGAGACTCCCGAGGCGGAGCAGCGTCTTGCCGCAGAGTCGAGGACTGCCGATCTTCTCGGCCAGGACGATCACTTCGGTGTAGGAGTCGTGAGCCTTCCCGTGTTCTCCAAGCTGGAGATGCATGTCCCCGACGGTGGCCATGCTCACAGCGGTGAGCCATTCGTCGTCCACCTGCATGACCAGTTCTGCTGTTTCGGCGAAATATCCCATGGACTCGGCGGTCCGGCCTTCCAAGTTGGCGAACATCCCGAGGGAACCCAGCGCTCTGACCTGCTCGCTCAGGTCGCCGGCCCGGCGGCTGATCTCCAGGGCTTCCTGCAACCAGCTGCGGGCCTGCTCGTAACGGCCCTGCAGGCCGTACATCCAGCCCAGACACGTGCGCAGTTGGGGGACCATCCGCCGGTCGGTGGCCTGCTCCACCAAGGGCAGCAGGCTCTCGAGAGCGGTACGGCACTCATGGAACCGGCCCTGTCGGGTGAGGTAGTCGGCCAGGCCCTCGGCGATCCAACAGGCATCGTCCAGGTGTCCCGCGGTCGTCGCGTGACCGATCACGTCGACCAGCTCACTGCCCACCGCGTCCAGCCAGCTCGTGGCCTCCTCCCAGTCGAGGAAGGGCCCGGTGCCCTGCGGACCGGTCGGGAAGGCCGAGGTGCCCCAGTCGCTGGCGCATCGGGCGGCGAGCACGTACAGCCGGAACACGCCGGCACGGGCCGCCGCGACCTCGGCGGGGTACCCGGCCGCGACGCGCCGGGCGTAGACCGCTACCAGGTCGTGCAACCGGTACTGATCGACGGCCACTTGCTGTACGAGGCTCGCGTCAACCAGGCTCTCCAGGGCGCGCTCGGCGTCGGACGGCGTCCAGTCGAGCATGGCGGCCAGCGTCAGCCGGTCGAGCTTCACGGTCGGCGACAGGCCCAATGCCCGGAACGCACGCTGCTCGGCCGCCGGAAGCTGTCCGTACGAGACCTGGAACGCCACTTCCACGCTCCGGTCCTCCGCGGCGAGTTCGCCCAGCCGGCGCTCGTCGTCCGCGAGCCGGGCCGCGAGGGATTCCACCGCCCACAGCGGGCGGTTCTGTACGCGCGCCCCGGCAATACGGAGGGCCAGCGGGAGTTGATCGCACAGGCGAGCCAGCTCGCGTACCGCCGCACGCTCACGGTCGGACCCCGAGCCGCCCACAATGCGGGTCAGCAGCCCCACCGCCTCGTCCATGGCGAGAGGGATCAGCGAGACCCTGCGGTCGACGTCCAGCCCGGTCAGTCGCTGACGGCTGGTCACCAACACCATGCTGCCGTGGCCGGCGGGCAGCAGCGGCCGCAGCTGCTCGGTACTCGAGGCGTCATCGAGCACCAGGAGCAGGCGAAGGGGTGCGGTTGCCGTCCTCCAGGAGGCGGCCAACTCGTCCAGGCCTTCCGCGTCTTCCCCCTCACCGGTGCCGACCGCCCGCAGCAGCCGGCGCAACACGCGTTGCCGGCCCGCCGTTCCCCGGTCCTCGCGGTGCCCGTGCAGGTCCACGAACAAGCAGCCGTCCGGGTAGCGCTCCCGCAGCGCCCGCCCCGCATGCACCACCAGTGCGGTCTTGCCGACCCCCGCCATGCCGTCCACCGCGCGGACCGTCACCGCCTCGGCGTCGGCCTGCTCCAGGAGCAGTTCGAGTTCCTGGCCTCGGCCGGTGAAGTTGCCGACATCGACCGGCAGTTCATTGCGCACGCGGCGCTCCTGGCGAGCGGCCGGGGGCGGCTCCTGAGCCGCCGGCGGGTGCTTTTGTACGGCGGTGCCCAGGAGGAACGCCTCGTCTCCCCGCAGCACCGCCTCGTGCACCCGTCGCAATTCACCGCCCGGCTCCGCCCCCTGGTCCTGCACCAGACGACGGCGCACCTTGGCGAAGACGTCCAGCGCGTCGGCCTGCCGGTTGCTGACATAGAGGGCACGTATCAACAAGGCGGCCAGCGCCTCGTGGTACGGGTGTGTCGCCGTCAGCGCGAACAGTTCGCCGACCGCCTCGGCGTGCCGGCCCAGCCGGAGCTGACAGTCCAGCTTTTCCTGTACCAGGGCCAGCCTGCGCTCCGCCAGCCGCAACCGCTCCCCCTGCGCGAACGGCCCGGGGACGCCGGCCAGGGGCTCGCCCCGGAACAGCTCCAGGGCTTTGGACCACACACCCACCGCGGCATCCAGGTCGCCGGAGTCCCTCGCCGCACCCGCTTCGCAGGCGATCTCCTGCAATCGCGCCACGTCCAGCCATATGTCCCGCGGGACGAAGCGATATCCGCCGCGGTCGGTGACGATCAAGGAGTCGGATGGGCTTTCTCCCCCGGCGTCCAGACGTCTGCGCAGACGGTGCACATAGACCGGAAGCACCTTGGCGCCCGTGCCTGGCTGCTCCGCACCCCATATCCCCTCGAGCAGCTCCTGCCGACTGGCCATCATTCCCGGCCGCAGCAGCAAAGCGGTCAGCAAGGCCTGTTCCCGAACCGGACCGATCTCCAGATGCGCGTCACCGCGCCAGATCTGGATCGGACCGAGCACTGCGAATCGGAGCTGATGATGCACACCCGTGGATACCGCATCTGTCGACGACACGCAGGGGAGTATAGGTCTGCTGACGGTGTGTCACTGTGTGTCCGTACGAAAAGGAACTTTCCCTGTGGACCGGCGGTGAATTTCCCGTGACGGCCCGGCGCCTGGCGGAGCGCACGGAGCGCACAATGCCCCCTGCGGTGGCACCCTGTGCCGGTTGCCATCGCCGCGGCCCGGCTGCGGCCGACCACCGAAGATCAGTTGTGGCCGAACTTCCGCTCCCGCTTATGGGCGACGTGCTTCGAGATCGGGTGCTCCGTCTCCTGCGGGGTCGATACCTTCGTCTGCCCCTTCGCCTCCGTAGCGGCGGCACTGTATTCATGGCCGCCGGTGCGGGCGCCACGGTTCTGTCGGCTCTGTTTCTTGCCCACGATCGTGCCTCCTGTGGCGGATCTCGGACTATGGGCCGCTACCAGACTTGCATGCGGGCAGGGAGAGTGCATTTCGGATGTATTTCGGATAGGGGTGACGCTTCCTCGCCGAATTACCCCTCGATGTCATCATCCAGTTGCCGTGGGTGACCGGCGGATGTAGGTCACCCGGTCACGGTGAGAGCGTCGCGCGGACCCACTTGCCGCCGCCGGGGTCCAGACCACACGCCCAGGACTCGGCAAGCGCCGCGATGATCGTCATCCCGCGTCCGCAGTCCTCGTCGCGGTCGGCCGTGCGGGGGACGGGCAGGATCACGGACCCGTCGCGCACCTCGATGTGCAGCGCATCGGGTTCCCGCGCCAGCCGGAGAGTGATCACGGAATCCGACCCTCGGTCGCGCCCGTAGGCGGCCGGCGGTCGAGCTCCGTGGCAAATGGCGTTCGTGGCCAGCTCGCACACGATCAGTACGGCGGCTTCGATGAATTCTTCGTTCTCGCCCCACAGCCGCAGAGACTCTGCGGTGAAGGTCCGCGCTTGCCGGGCGGAGGGCAGGACTGCCGGCAACGTGAGCGAGACATAAGCGAGTTCGACATCACGGGGGATGGCGAGTTCAGCCACAGCAGTCATGTCCTTAACCCTTCAAGCAAGCAAGTGCGCGATCGGCACGGTCGCATTGTGCTGTTTGCTCGTCTGAGCACCTACAGCTCATATATGCAATTCCCTTCCATTAAAGATCCGTAAAAACCGATGTCAATGGTTTGGGAGAGGGCTTTTCAAACATGAGCAAACAGTGCTCACACGAGCGTTTTCCACCCGGTATTCGTGACTGTGTGCGCTCCGCCGGGCGACGTTGGGTGGCAGGGGGCCGCGACGGAACGCCGCGTCATTTCACGGCGCCGAGCGACAGGCCCTGGACGAGTTTGTCCTGAGCGGCGAATCCGGCGATGAGCACGGGAAGGGAGATGACGGTGGCGGCGGCGCACACCTTGGCCAGGAACAGGCCCTGGCTGGTGACGAAGCCGGTCAGGAATACCGGCGCGGTGCCGGCGACGACGCCGGTCAGGACGCGGGCGAAGAGCAGTTCGTTCCAGCTGAAGATGAAGGAGATCAGGGCCGTCGCGGCGATGCCCGGCATGGCGACCGGCGCAACGATCCGGGTCAGTGTCGTACGCAGACCGGCACCGTCGATCGCGGCGGCCTCGAGGATCTCCACCGGGATCTCGGCGAGGAAGGAGCGCATCATCCATACCGCGATCGGCAGGTTCATCGAGGTGTAGAGGATGACCAGCAGCCAGATGTTGTCCAGCATTCCCGCGGCCTGCGCGACGAGGTAGATCGGGAGCAGCGCGGCCACCAGCGGCAGCATCTTCGTGGAGAGGAAGAAGAAGAGGACGTCCCGCCACTTGCGTACCGGCTTGATGGACAGGGCATACGCGGCGGGGACGGCCAGAGCGAGGACCAGGAGCGTGGAGACCACCGACGCGGTCAGCGAGTTGATGAGCGGAGGCCAGGGGCTGACGCCGCTGCCCTCGCCGAAGAATTCGCGGTAGCCGTGCAGGGTGAGGGGAGCGCCGAGGCTGGGTGGGTTGGTCGCCGCGTCCGTCTCGCTGTGGAAGGACGTCAGCACCATCCAGGCGACGGGGACGAAGAAGAACAGCCCGCACAGCCAGGCCAGCAGGCCGAGGCAGGCGTTGTGGCGACGCCGACGGCGGACGGCAGCGGGCAGCCGGTGTGCGGCGCGCGGCATGCGGATCATCGGACGCCCTCTTCGCGCAGCAGGGACGAGACGGTGCGGAGCGCGAAGGTGGCCACGAGCAGCGAGCACACCACCACGACGACGCCCTGCGCGGACGCCAGTCCGTAGTCATGGGCCTGGTAGAAGGTCTGGTAGATGGTGTACGGGAGGTTGGCCGTGCCGAGTCCGCCCGAGGTGATGGTGAACACCGCGTCGAAGTTCTGGACGACGTAGATGGTTCCTAGCAGGGCGGCCAGCTCCAGGTAGCGGCGCAGATGCGGCAGGGTCAGATAGCGGAAGATGTCGAAGGGCGAGGCGCCGTCCACGAGGGCGGCCTCGACGGCATCGGCTGGCCGGCTCTGCAGCCCGGCCAGCAGGATCAGCATCATGAACGGCGTCCACTGCCAGATCAGCGACACCGCCACAGCGGCCAGCGGGGTGCGGGTCAGCCAGTCCGGCTGCGGCGGGTCGTCGCTGCCGAACAGGCTCCACAACCAGGTCAGGGTGCCGTTGAGGAGGCCGTAGGAGGTATTGAACAGGGCGTGCTTCCACAGCAGGGCCGCGGCGACCGGCACGATCAGGAAGGGCGTGATGAGCAGGGTGCGGACCAGGCCGCGGCCGCGGAAGCTGCGGTCCAGCAGCAGCGCGAGGACCAGGCCGAGCAGCAGGCTGACCAGGACGACGGTCACCGTCAGCAGGATCGTGGTCCCTACCGAGCTCCGCAGCGCGGGGTCGGTGAAGACGGCCCGGTAGTTGGCGAAACCGGCGAAGCCGCGGTTCTGGGGTGCAAGGGCGTTCCAGCGGAGGAAGGAGAGCGCCACTGTCGTCACGAAAGGGAGTTGGGTGACGATGACGAGGAAGAGCAGGGCGGGCAGGAGGGGCGCGCGGCGGGCCCGCGCCGTGGCCCGGTCCCGGGCCGCGCGGCCGAGGGTGGAGGACGTGCCGTTCGGGCCGTACGGCGCTGGGTCAGTGGCCTGCGTAGGCACGGGCCACCTCCTCTGCCAGTCGCTGGCTGTGACGGAGTGCGGCGGCCACGCTCTGCTTACCGGCGATGGCCGAGCTGATCTCGTGGCTGGTCTTGGTGCCCAGGTCGGAGAACTCGGGGATGTCCACGAACTGGATGCCGGGCACGGGGCGGGGCTGGACCCCCGGGTCGTCGGGCCGGGCCGAGCTGATCGCCCGCTCGGTCGGGCCGGCGAAGGCCCGGGCGGACCGGATGTACTCCGGGTCGCGATAGAGCGACGCCCGCTTGCCGCCGGGCACCTGCGACCAGCCCCGTGTGCGGCCCACCAGCCGCTCGTACTCCTTGCTGGAGGCCCAGCGGATGAACTTCCAGGCCGCCTCCTGATGCGTACTGGCCTTCTGCAGGCCCCACGCCCAGGTGTAGAGCCAGCCCGAGACGGCCGTCTTCTCCACCGGCGCCGGTGCGTAGCCGACCTTCCCGGCGACCTTGGATTCACTGCTCTCGAGCGAGCCGGCGCCGGCGGTGGCGTCGTACCACATGGCGACCTTGCCCTGCTGCATGTCGTTGAGGCACTCGGTGTAGCCGGCCTGCGGGGCGCCCGCCTCGCCGTGCTTGCGCACCAGGTCGACATAGAACCGGGTGGCCCGGTTGAACTGAGGGCTGTCGACCTTCGCCTGCCAGTCCTTGGTGAACCAGGTGCCGCCGAAGGTGTTGACGACGGTGGTCAGCGGGGCGATCAGCTGGCCCCAGCCGGGCTGGCCGCGCAGGCAGATGCCCTTCATGCCCTTACGGAGGCCGTCCAACTTGGCTGCCAGGTCGGCCACTTGGTGCCAGGTGGGCCGGGCGGGCATGGTCAGCCCGGCGGCCTTGAGGAGGTCCTTGCGGTACATCAGGAACGACGATTCGCCGTAGAAGGGCTCCGCGTAGACCTTGCCGTCGGCGGCAGTGAGAGAGGAGCGGACCGGCGGGAGGATGTCGCCCTGGTCGAATGCGCGGTCCTTGGCGGCACGGGTACCCAGCTCGGTCAGCCAGCCGTTACGGGCATAGATCGGCGTCTCGTAATTGCTCAGGCTCGCCACGTCGTACTGTCCGGCCTGGCTGGAGAAGTCCTGGCTCATCTTGTCGCGCAGATCGTCCTCCGGCAGCACGGTGTAGTTCACCTCGATGCCGGTCTTCTTGGTGAAGTGCTCGGCGGTGAGCCGCTGCAGATCCACCATCTGCGGGTTGTTCACCATCAGCACGTTGATGGTGTTGCGGCCGGTGTTGCCGACGTCGCCGGCGCCCCGATAGCAGCCGCCTGCCGCCAGGACCACGGCCAGGGGCAGGGACGCCTGCCGGACGAGACGACCGGGGCGGCCTCGTCCGGCCTGTGCGCGACGTCGTGCTCTCACGGCTGGCACCTTTTCACCCCGCCTGCTTCGCCCGGCCCGCAACTGCCCGCACCAGGTCTACAACCCGGATGAGCCGACGCGCCCCTTCCCGTGGCCGAAATGCGCGCGGGTTCGCGCTTTCAGAGCAGGCTGGCGGCAACTCCGGCGTCCGTGACAACGCCGCTGAAGAGGCCGGTTTTCACCGCCGCCGAGGCGGCGGCTGCCCGTTCGACGCCGTCGGCCAGGAGAATGACGTCGGGTACTTTGCGCAGTTCGTCAAAGCTGATGGCGATGACCCGCTCGGTGAGTTTGGGGACGATGATCTGTCCTTCCGCATCGAGCAATTGGCCGACGACTTCGGCGCATACTCCTCGGCTCCGGTAATCCTCCCGTTCGGCGTCACTGAGCGCGTCGTAGATGGTGGAGAGGCCGGGCCCCCATCCGCCGACGGTGACGACGGCCTTGGTCACCTGGCCGAAGCGGCTGATCGCATCGACGACGCCGGGCTGCGCACGCAGCATCCGGGCCGCCTCCGCATCGGGCAGCAGCAAGGGTGCGTAGATGGGGTAGACGACGCCCCTCGAGATGGTGGCGGCCCGGCGCACCGCCTCCACAGCGGTCTTGTTCACGGGGCGCAGCGGGGTCGCTCCGCACAGCTGAACGACCGTGCACCGGGCCAGCGTGGTCAGCCCGAGGCCGAGGGCCTCGATCTCGGGGCCCCAGACGAGGCCGAGGACATCGTTCTCGGTGACGATCTCGGCGAGCAGGTCGGCCGCGACGGCTCCGAGGCGGCGGGTGGCCTGCACCGTGTCGTCCGGGACCTCCTGTCGTGAGTCGATGACGATGGCATGCCGCAAGCCGTATCGCGTGCGCAGGGCGTCGGAAAGATCGGCGTCGAGTTCGGCGGGCAGGCGGATCTCCAGCCGGATCAGGCCATCGCGGAGGGCGGTCTCCAGGGTCCGGGCCACCTTGAACCGGCTGATGCCGAATTCCTCGGCGATCTCCATCTTGGATTTGCCTTCGAGGTAGAAACGCCGGGCCATCGCGGCCGTCTGCACCAGATACTCCGGGCCGGTGTGGTGTGTGCGCATAGCAGCCCTGGCCTCTCTGGACGGACGACGCGCCGTGCGTTACTGCTCGAATGAGCACGCACGTCACATATGTGCCTTTTCTCCATTAAAGCGCCCGCGAGGGTGCTGTCAACGCTCACACCGCCTGCCGCTCCACCTGGCGCACGACGGCTTGAGCACCGGATTTTGTGTCCGGCTCGGGATCGGCGGGTGCCGCGGGCGTCTCGGGTGTCTTCATGCACAGCACGAGGACGGTGCTGAGCAGATGCAGGGCGGCATAGATCCACATCACTCCCCCGATGCCGATCGTGCCGATGAAGACCGTGCCGATGAGCGGGCCGAAGGCCATGCTGGCGCCGGCGCCCAGCGTGTACGCCGACATGATCTGGCCCTTGCGTTCCGGATCCTGCGACGTCATGAGGGGCGGCAGGGGGACGTATCCGGCCATGCCGACGCCCAGCGCGCCCGCGGCGATCGCGACGAACAGGAAGTCGTGCCCCGCGGCCTCGGGTACGTAGTACAGCGCCAGACAGGCGATCGCCGAGACCACACCGCCGAGCCAGGCGACGGTCTTGCGCCGGCTCCACTTGTCACCGAGCGCACCGAAGGTGACGACGCAGGCGAGATTGCTGACCATCATCACGATCAGCAGCGAGGCCCACTCCTGGGCGCTGAAGCCGACCTGATCGATGAGGAAGAGCGGGATGAAGACCCACACGCCGAACTGCGAGGTGGTGTTGATGAGCCGGACCACCGCCCCCATGCCGACGCGCGGCTTGGCGAACATGACGGTGAAGCAGCCCATGAAGGTACGCGGCAGGCTGACATGCTCACGGCCCTTGGCCAGCCCCTGGAATCCGGTGCGTTCGCGCAGCAGGAACAGGACGACCAGGGTGCCCGCGGCGATCATCGCGAGTGACACCCACAGCGTGCGGTAGAAGCCGATGGTGGGCTTGAGGAACGAGACCATGGCGGAGCCGATGACGGGGTAGCCCATGGTGAAGCAGAACCAGAACCAGCCGAGGGCCTTGCCGAGCTGACGCTCCGGAGCACCCGCCATGATCCAGACCATGAATCCGTAGGCGAACAGCGGATATCCGAAGCCGCGCAGGCCGTACGTGAAGAGGATCAGCGAGTAGGACTGGGCGGGGACGGCGACCGCGAGCATGAGGGCGTGGCAGACCACCCAGCAGGCGGCACCGGCCATCATCACCCGGCGCGGGCCCCACAGGTCGGAGAGCCCGCCTGCCAGGAAGGCGCCCACCGCGGCGGTGATTCCGTACACCGTGAAGATGATGCCGACGCTCGCCTCCGCGAAGCCGAGGTCGGTCTTGAAGTACGTGGGCAGATAGCTGGTCTCCACGCCGTCGCCGATCATGAAGAGCAGGACACCGATATAGCCCCATATGAGGGCCCGGGGCATCCCGAGGACGGCGGGGCGGGGCAGCGATGAATCGCGCTCTTGGGATGTGCGCAGCACGGCGAGGACCTCTCTGACGGACCGGGCGTTCGCCCGTACGTGGCCATCAGACTGAACAACCTCACAGAGAATTTCAAGAGCTTCACATAAAGTGTGTGATGTTCTAGGGTGAGAGAGCACGGCGGAAAACCGCCGCGGAAACGAACGGGGGGTGCCCACCATGAGAGCGAGCCGCGGCTCCGAGGCCGAGGTGGAGGAGCGCCGCCAGGCGGTGCTGCGCCATGTCGCTCAGGAGGGCGAGATCCGCATCGCCGACCTTGCCGAGCGGATGCACGTCAGCGTGATGACCATGCACCGGGACCTGGACAACCTCCACGAGCGGCAGCTGCTGCGCAAAGGGCGCGGAGTGGCGACGGCCTTCTCCAATGTCGCCATGGAGAGCGCGCTGCGCTTCCGGGAGAACGCCAATGTCGCGGTCAAAACCGCCATCGCGGACGCGCTCGTGGCGGAGGTCTCCCCCGGTGACACGGTGCTGATCGACTGCGGTTCCACGCTCTTCCCGCTCGCCCGCAGGCTCGCCACCGTCGACGGAATCCGCGTGATCACCAACTCGCTGCGCATCACCTACCTCCTGGCGGCGTCGCCGGCCGAGGTGACGCTGCTGGGTGACCGTTTCTACGAGGACTTCGAGTCCTGCGCCGGTCCGCAGACCCGGCGTCAGCTGGAGGACATCCGCGCCGCCGTCGCCTTCGTCACCGCCACCTCCATAAGCGGTGGCCGGCTCTTCCACCCGGTCCGTGAATACGCGGACAACAAGCAGGCGTATCTCCAGGCCGCCGACCGCGCCGTACTGGCCGTCGACCACAGCAAGTTCGGCCGCACCGCCACCTACCCCTATGGCGATGTCAGCGGCTACGACCTGCTGGTCACCGACGCCGACACCCCGGAGAGCGAACTGAAGCCCGTCCGGGACCTCGGCGTAGAGGTCCGCACTGTCGATCCCCACAGCTGAGTCGGCCCCGGCCCAGGCTCCCCGCATCCCCTGAGCGCATCCTCGATGCGCGTCCCGAGAAAGGCACCTCCATGCGCGCTGTCGTCATCCACACCCCCGAGCACTACGAGGTCACCACCGTCGATGACCCCACCCCGGGCCCCGGGGAGGTCATCGTCGCGCCCGCCGCGGTGGGCATCTGCGGCACCGATGTGCACATCGTCCAGGGGGAGTTCGCGCCCACGCCGTACCCGATCATTCCCGGGCACGAGTTCACCGGCGAGATCGTCGCGCTGGGGGCGGGCGTGACGGGTCTGCGCACCGGCGAGCAGGTCGCCGTCGACCCGTCGCTGTTCTGCGGCGCCTGCCACTACTGCGCGATCGGGCACGGCAACCTGTGTGAGAACTGGGGCGCGATCGGCGACACCGTGGACGGTGCGATGGCCGAGTACGTCAAGGTCCCGGCCGCCAACTGCTACCGGCTGCCCGAGAGCGTCGATGTCGCACAGGGCACACTGATCGAGCCGCTGTCGTGCGCGGTACGCGGCTTCGACGTCCTGCCGCGCCGCCTGGGCGACCACTACCTCATCTATGGCGCGGGCACCATGGGCCTGATGATGCTTCAGCTCGCCAAGGCCGCCGGCGCGGCCTCCCTCTCGGTCGTCGACATCAACAAGGACCGGCTGGAGATCGCCGAACGGCTCGGCGCGGACGCCACAGCAGCCGCCGCCCCGGACCTGGACCGGCCGCAGGGCTGGGAGACCGTCATCGACTGCACCGGCGTCATCCCCGTCATCGAGGACGGCCTGACCCGGGTGCGCCGCGGTGGCACCTTCCAGCAGTTCGGCGTCGCACCGTCCGCCGCCAAGGCGTCCTTCTCGCCGTTCCGCGTCTACAACGACGAGATCACCATCGTCGGGTCGATGGCCGTCCTGCACAGCTTCGGGCGCGCCGTGGACCTGATGGCGAAGGGAGTCATCGACGCCGACACGATGATCACCCACAGCTTCGGTCTGGACGACTTCGGCGCCGCCCTCCAGACGTTCCGCGACGGCTCCGGCCGCAAGATCCAGCTCCGCCCGCAGGCCTGAACTCCCTTTTCCTCTCGTCCCGTTGCACGAAAGCGGAAGCGACAACGTCATGCCCACAGTTGCCGGGGTGGATTCCTCTACCCAGTCCTGCAAGATCGTCGTCTGCGACGCCGACACCGGGGAGGTCCTGCACCGGGGCCGCGCCACCCATCCCGAGGGCACCGAGGTGGCCCCCGAAGCCTGGTGGCAGGCGCTCCTCGAAGCGGGCAACGGCCTCCTGGAACACGTGGATGCCCTTGCGGTGGCGGGGCAGCAGCACGGCTTGGTGGCCCTCGACGCGGCCGGGCAGCCGGTGCGCGATGCGCTGCTGTGGAACGACACCCGCTCCGCGCAGGCCGCAGCCGATCTCGTCGACGACCTCGGCGGGCCGGAGAAATGGACCCGGGCGGTCGGCACCGTACCGGTCGCGGCCATCACCGTCGCCAAGCTGCGCTGGCTGGCCGAGCACGAGCCGCAGCACGCGGACCGTACCGACCGGGTGCTGCTGCCGCACGACTGGCTGACCTGGCAGTTGTGCGGCGGCCCCGGTACGCGCGCCGAGCCGGTCACCGACCGGGGGGACGCCTCGGGTACGGGCTACTGGTCACCGGCCGAGGGCGCCTACCGCCACGATCTCCTCGCCCTCGCCTTCGGCGGCCGTACTCCCGAACTGCCCCGCGTACTCGGCCCGTACGAAGCGGCCGGCCGCACCCCGCACGGGGCTTTGGTGGCACCAGGGACCGGCGACAACATGGGCGCGGCCCTGGGCCTGGGCCTCCAGCCGGGCGACGTCGTCATCTCCCTGGGAACCAGCGGCACCGCCTTCGCCCTCTCCGAGCACCCCGTGGGCGACCCCACCGGCGCCGTCGCCGGCTTCGCCGACGCCACCGGCCGCTTCCTGCCGCTGGTGTGCACCCTCAACGCCGCCCGGGTCCTCAGCTCCACCGCCCGCATGCTCGGCGTCGCACTCGACGACCTCGACGCCCTCGCCCGCGCGGCCGAGCCCGGCGCCGGCGGCCTCGTCCTGCTCCCCTATCTGGGCGGCGAGCGCACCCCCAACCTCCCGGAGGCCGCGGGCAGTCTGATGGGCATGCGCAAGGCGAACATGCACCCGCCGAACCTCGCCCGGGCAGCCGTCGAAGGCATGCTGTGCAACATGGCCGACGCCCTCGACCGGCTGCGTGCCCAGGACGTCAGCGCACGGCGCGTCCTCATCATCGGCGGAGCGGCCAAGGCACCCATCGTCGGCGAGATCGCCGCCGACATCTTCGGCACCCCCGTCACCGTCCCCGAGCCCGAGGAGTACGTCGCCCTCGGCGCGGCCCGCCAGGCCGCCTGGGCGCTGGCAGGCACTCCCGAGCCCCCGCACTGGCCGCTCGCCACGGCCCGACAGATCCCCGTCCCCGCCGACGGCTCGGCCGGCCGCCGCATCCGGGAGGCCTACGCACACGCCCGGTCGACGGTGTACGGATGACGACGGGCGCGCCCGGGTACGGGGCGGTGCCCGTGGAGCCGTCCGGCCGGGCCGGGCGATTACTTGGCAGGTAATCGCCGGTGGCGGGCGCCGCGGCAAGGATGGCGGTCACCCCGCGTCCTTCGGCGCAACGCGGGTTCACGAAGGAGAGAGCCACTGTGCCCGGACCCATGACCACCCGTGCCGTGGTGCAGGAGGTGCTGCGCCGGATCGGCGCGGGCGACCCCGAGCGCATCGCCGAGATGTACGCGGAGCAGGCCGACTGGAAGCTGGACTGGCCGGTGGCGGAGCACGGCCGCGCCGCCACCCCGTGGATCCGCCACCGGTCCACCCGCGCCGACGCCGCCGCGCACTACCGCGAGCTCGCCGAACACCACATACCCGAGCGGGCGGCGACCGAGATCGAACGCATCCTCATCGACGGCGAGGAAGCGATCGTGCTCGGCGAGATCCGTCAGGCCGCCCGTCGCACCGGACGCGACTATCGCGCCCGCTTCGCCCTGCATCTCACCGTCGAGAACGGCCTCATCACCCACCATCACGTCTACGAGGACAGCCTCGCCGTCGCCCAGGCGTTCGCGGGCCAGGAGGCGTCCACCCCGTAACCCGCACGGCGTGGCGGCCGGCGAGGGCCACCACGCCCCTAGGGCACCACGCCCCTAGGCCACCACGTCCTTAGGGCACCAGGTCCGAGGTGCCACGCTGGTGCGGAATCGAGACCCCTTCGGACTGCTGCAATGCCACGGTCCGCGTCGGGGCGGGAATCCTTATGCCCTCGGCCCGGTACCGCTGGTGCAGACGCTTGATGAACTCGTGCTTGATCCGGTACTGGTCGCTGAATTCGCCGACCCCCAGGATCACCGTGAAGCCGACCCTGGAATCTCCGAATGTGTGAAAGCGGACGGCCGGTTCATGGTCCGGAACAGCGCCGTTGACCTCGCTCATCACGCTGGTGACGACCTCGGTGGTGACCCGCTCGACGTGCTCGAGATCGCTGTCGTAGCCCACTCCCACCTGCACCAGGATCGACAGCCGCTGCTCCGGCCGGGTGAAGTTGGTCATGTTGGTGCCGGCCAGCTGAGCATTGGGGATGATCACCAAGTTGTTGGAGAGCTGGCGCACCACGGTGTTACGCCAGTTGATGTCGACGACATAGCCCTCCTCGCCGCTGCTGAGCCGGATGTAGTCACCGGGCTGCACCGTCTTCGAGGCAAGGACATGCACCCCTGCGAAGAGGTTGGCGAGGGTGTCCTGCAGCGCCAGGGCCACCGCAAGGCCCCCCACACCCAAGGCGGTGAGCAGCGGGGCGATGGAAATGCCCAGGGTCTGCAACACGACGAGAACGCCCAGCGCCAGCACCACAATGCGGGTGATATTGGCAAAGATCGTGGCCGATCCGGCCACTCCCGATCTGGACTGGGCCAGGGACTTCACCAGCCCGGTGATCACCCGGGCCGCGGTGAGCGTGACGACCAGAATGAACAGGACGGTGAGCGTCCGGTTGATGTTGCGTCCCACCGTCGCCGTCAGCGGCAGCATCGCGGTGGCCGCCGCCAGGCCGCCGCATATCGCCGCCCAGGGCACCACGGACCGCAACGCATCCACGATGACGTCGTCCCCGCTCCACCGCGTCCTGCGCGCATGCTTCCCCAGCCACCGCAAGGCCGCCCGCAACAGCAGACCGGCCATGACACCGGCGGCCAGCACGGCCCCGGCGACGATCACGTCATGGAGTGTCAGCGCGCGGTTCACCGGCCGCCCCCCGCTGTCTGGCGGAGCGCCTCTGCCGAGCACCGAATATGACGCATCGTCACCTTGCCACCTGCTTGTCTCTAGGGCTGCGAATGCGCCGAGACATCCAGGACACCCCCGACGCAAGCTGCCATCCTGCCGCACCCGGCCCGGCCGGCCGCGGGTGCCCCAGCAGGGAGTCTCCATCAGATCACTTGCGGGATGAGGCGTTTACGGCCACGGCCCACAGGGGCCATGACCCACGGGCGCCCGGCAACCCGGTCGGACGACTGCCGCACCCGAGCGCCCACCAGCGCCGAATACGACGCCCAATACATCGCATTACCCGATTATCGCGACGATCAATGCGCCAAGGGAGTGCACTCGCCTCTGACTGCCCCCGACTCACCCATTTGCCGCCCGTTGCCCGCTGGCCACTGCCCACCGACCACTGCGCCGTGTGAGCCATACAGGAGGGCTCGCGGGATGAATTACTCCTCCCGCTATGCGCCCGGAGTGCAACGGTGCAGCGGAAAACCTGGCGCACGCCGCTTTTCCCGGCCAGGAACGGTTAGGTATAGGGGTTGAAGAACAACATGCGTCGCTGGATACGTGGATCTCGCAGGCGCTAATGGGCTGAGCGTGAGGAGATCTTAATCCACGAGGCGGTATCCACACAGCCGCTGACGCACACTCGGTCAACTTACGGGTGCGGAAAAGGCACCAGAACACACAGCACGTGCACCAGGAGTACAGATGAACAATCGAAGGTCGGGAACAGTACAGGCAATCAGCGATGTACGAGCGGAAGCCATCATCCGGGCAGACGAGGACGGAGCCGATATCCTCGCCCCGTACGCGGAACTGCGGGATTCGGGCCAGGAGGCGCCTTCCCTGACGGCGGGTGAACGCGTCACGTACACACGGGAAGAGCGATCGCGGGGACCGATCGCGCGGGACATTTGTCGCTAGCAGCCAACAGAAGGATCCCCTAGGCCCGGAGGTCGAATGCTGCGCCGCACACGGGTGTTGGTCAGGCTGCACTGCCGCCGTACGGAAGAACCCTGCGTACGGCATACAGCCTGACCAACGAACGCATGAAAAAGCACCACGGGGTGGCCTAGAACTTCGCGGCCCCCGCGACAATGGCTTCCCGAATGCGGTGGTATGTACCGCAGCGGCAGATGTTGCGGATTTCGTCGAGGTCGGCGTCGCCTATCTCGTGGCCGGCCGCCCTGGCCTGTTTGACCTTGGCGACGGCGGCCATGATCTGCCCGGGCTGGCAGTAGCCGCACTGCGCAACATCGCGCTCCAGCCACGCCTCCTGCATGGGATGCAGATCCTTGCCGACGGTGGCGGGGAGACCCTCGATCGTGGTGATCTCGTCCTCGGGCCTGATGTCCTTGACCGGCACCGAACAGGGGTTGAACGCCTTGCCGTTGATGTGGCTCGTGCAGGCCTGACAGACGCCGAGCCCGCAACCGTACTTGGGGCCGGTCACGCCCAGGACGTCCCGGAGCACCCACAGGAGCCGTACGTCGCCCTCGATGTCCACGGTCACGGACCTGCCGTTGAGGATGAAGGTGTGTTCGGGCACGGTTGCTCCTAGTAGGCGCGGCTCAGGCCGTCGGTCGGCGAGGCGGGGATCGGCGGAACGGTGGGCAGCGGCTCGAAGCCGAGCGGTTCGCCGTGGTTGACGGGGAACGTCGTCGGCATCGTGCCCGTCGCCCGGCCATAGGCACAGGCGACGGCTGCCATGGCGCCGGCCACCGCCAGTTCGCCCGCACCGCCCGGCTTCCCCGTAGTCGGGGGCATGACAATGATCTCCAGCTCCGGCGGGGTGTTCCACTGCCGGGTGTAGAAATAGTGGTCCCAACTCCCTTCCAGGAAATGCCCGTTCCGGAGGTGCAGGCCCGAACTGAGGGTGATCGCGATGCCGTCGGCAATGCCGCCCATCATCTGGGCCTCCAGGCCGCTGGGGTTGACGGCGAGGCCGACATCGACCGCGCAGACGACCTTGGTGACGCGCGGCCCGGTGTAGGCGTCGGGAATCTCGCGGCCGGTCGTCTCCGGGCGGCAGTCGATCTCGGCGAGCAGGGCGACGAAGGCGTGGTACTCGGGGTGAATCGCGATCCCCTGCGCGGTCCCTGAGGGCATCGCGCGGCCCCACTTGCCCACTTCGGCGACCTTGTCGAGGACGGCGCGGGCGCGTTCCTCCTTCAGGAGCCGGCGACGGAAGGCGTACGGATCCTTGCCGATCCGCTTCGCCAGCTCGTCCACGACGAGTTCCTGCGCGCAGCGGACGTTGGGCGAGTAGATGTTGCGCATGGAGCCGGTGTTGAAGCTCTTGTCCGTCTCGTTGAGCAGCTGGGTCGTGACCCCGAAGTGATAGGGACTCTGCTGGGTGAGCGCGAAGATCGTCTCGGCGAAGGTCAGGTCACCGACGGGCAGTTGCGCCGCCTGGGAGGTGATGATCTCCCCCAGCCCGTGACCGAAGTCGGTGGCGACGGAGGTGTGGCGCTGCTCGTACGTGAGGACTTCCCCGAGCGCGTACGTGGCCCGGACCCGGGACGTGGCCATCGGGTGCGTGCGGCCCTGGCGGAAGTCATCGGTGCGGTGCCACATGAGCTTTACGGGCTTGCCCATGGCCTTCGAGATCTCCGCGGCCTCGCGGGCGGCGTCGTGGAAGAGCTTGCGGCCGAAGGAGCCGCCGCCCTCGGTGACATGGACCTTGACGGCCGAGGGCGGCAGGCCGAGATGGAGGGCGATCTCCTCCTGGGCGACGATCGGTGACTTGAGACTTGCCCAGATCTCGGCCGAGTCCTTCCGTACGTCGGCGACCGCGCAGTTCGTCTCCAGAGCACCGTTGCTGGCGAAGTGGAAAGTGAAGCGGGCGTCAACGGCTTTGGTCGCGGGCTTCAACGGGGGTACGGCGAGCGGGAGTTCGGCCTTGCGGAGTTTCTGGAGGACGGTGGCGTCGGTGGCGTCCTCGGCGCTTCCCGGGCCCCACGTGACCTTCAGCGCGCGGACCGCGTCGATGCACTGGCCGAAGGTACGGCCGCGCACGGCGACGCCGGTCGAGATCCGTACGACATCGGTGATGCCCGGCATGGCGCGGACCGCGTCCAGGTTCGCCACCGAGCGAACCGTCCCGTTGATCGTCGGCGCGCGGCACACCATCGTCGGCAGCGCGTCCGGCACCTGCAGGTCCATGGCGAACTTCTTGCGGCCGGTCACGGCCTCCAGTGCGTCGACGCGCCCGTGCCCCACGCCGATGACCGTGAACTCGGACGGCTCCTTGAGCGCGACGGAGACCTTGGTGGTGGCCACGCTCGCGGCCTTCTCGGCCAGCTCGCCGTACGTGAGGCTCTTCCCGGCCGCGGACGTGATGACCCCGGCCTTGGCGGTCAGAGAACCGACCACCTCTCCCAGCTCCAGTGCCGCGGCCTTCAGGAGCCGGCCACGCGCGATGGCGGCCGCCACCCGGATCGGTGTGTAGGTGGAGATGGTGGTGTTCGACCCACCGGTGAGCTGGTTGAACAGCAGCTCGGGCCGGGCGTCCGCGAGCGTCACCCGGACCTTCTCGAGCGGCAGTCCCAGCTCTTCCGCGATCAGCATCGCGCTCGACGTGGTGATGCCCTGCCCCACCTCCGCCCGGGGCAGCGCGAAGGAGGCCGTTCCCTCGGCGTCGATCCGCAGGGTGATCAGGTTCGACGTCGGCAGCGTCGCGTGCGTGAGCATGTCGTTGAGGTCGTAGATCTCGGCGGGCCCGGGAAGCGACGGCACCGCTGCCGCCGCCTCGGCCGGGGCCACGATTTCCTCACCGAGCTGCGCGGCCACGGTCAGCGTGGAGGCCGCCACCACGTATCCCAGGAACCGCCGACGAGTGAACTCCCTTGTATCGGCCTCGATTTCGTCCCGCTCCGTACGGCTGTGCACACCCATCGACTGTCCTCTCGACGAACTTCGCGCTTGCACCATGCCACGAGCCCATCGGGCAGACACCCTTCAGGACGTTCAGGATGTCAGGACGGCCCAGGGCGTCAGGACGACGCGGCCTGGACTGCCGCCGCCGCATCGGCCTTGCCCGCTCCCCAGTTGCGGTCCGCCGCGGCGCCGGTGAAGGCGTCCAGGCGGGCGGAGCCGACGAGGAGCTGGACGAGTTGGGCCTGGGTCAGAGCGGGGCGGGACTGCAGCAAGAGGGCGCACACGCCGGTCAAGTGGGGCGCGGCCATGCTCGTACCGGACTTGGACTGGTACTGGTTCGTCCCCATGGCCCCTACCAGCGCCGAGGTGATGGCCTGGCCGGGGGCGGCTACGGTCGGCGCGTCGCGGCCGTCGCGGGTGGGACCGCGGCTGGAGAACGCGGACAGGCTCCCCTGGCCGGCACCCTTGGTGATGTACGAGGCTGCGGTGACGACCTTCTTGCTGGTGCCGGGAACGGAGAAGTCTTCCTTCCGGGAACTGCCGACCCACTCACCGGGCGCCGGCTCTCATGTGTCGGATGTCCGGGTGTTCCGCTCCGGGCCGAGCGGCTCGGACAGCTCCACATGGGCGACATGGTCGAGGTCCGTCAGCCTCTCGAGGTCACCGGGAGCGATCCGTGCCGTGGCCACGTCGCCCGCGACCGTCTGAAGCTGGGCGCCGGCCTCGGCGATGTGCTGCCGCTGCTGCTCGTCGAGCTCATCCGTCACCCGGATCAGCACTCTGACGGGGGCCGAGCGGGCCGATGCACCGGCTCCGTCGGCGTCGAACAGCATCTGCCGCGCCGCGGATCCGAGCTTCTCAGCACGCAGGTGTCTCCTTTGCCTTCGTGCGAGTGACGGGTCGTCATGAGGGGATCCGCGACCGGACCGCCATGTCCTCCCAGAATTGCCGGAGTTCGGCTGCGGTCATTCCTTGCCACGGTGCTCTCTTGCGCTGCAGCCATGACAGGGGGTTCCACGTGTGGTACCCGCGCAGCAGTGCCTGCTGCTGCCGGCAGAACGTCTCGCGCAGCTCGGCTCGCGGCTGACGCCCCATGGCCGGGTAGGGACACAGCTGGAACGGGCAGTCCCGCAGACATGTGCTGCCCGGTGGTGCGTGCTCGGCCACGCCCACGGTCCGCCGGGGGCGGAGCGGAGCGCGGTCCTTGGTGAGGCACGGCGGCAGCACGGTCTGGTCCGCGCGTTCCAGGCGCTCCTCCAGCTCGGCCGGCCGCCCGGTCCATTCCGTGAGGTTGAGCAGGAGGAGTACGTCGGCGAGGAGCTGCTGGGCGCGTGGATGCAGGCTGCTCCATCCCACCGAAGGCGGCATCCAGAGGCTGTGCTTGCAGTGGGCACCGGGCTCTACCGGGGAGGAGCCGATGTTGTTCATGGCCCCGATCTCGTCGATCCACAGAAAGCGCTCGGGATGCCCGCTCTCCAGGGCGAGTACGGCGAGGTTCGCCGCCTCGGCGACGAAGGGGTGCAGCCGGTCTCCTTTGCGGGTCCGGTCGCCGGGTTGCAGGGCGCGCGGGTCCTGCTTGCTGCCTGCCAAAACGAGCCAACGCATCACCGCCTGTGTGGGGTCGGCCTGCACCGACGGGTGGGTGCGGCCGGGGTCGCCGGAGTCGGCTGTCGTCCCGTCCTCGTGCGTCGTGCCGTCGTCTTTCAGCACCTCGCTGTCGGGTCCTGCCCCATCGGATCCCCCGGGTCCCTGTGAGGTGGCCGTCCCTGCCCGGTCCGGCAGTTCCCACAGGCACAGCGCGTGAATGAGCGTCATCTGGGAGTACCAGAAGCGCGCATGGCTGAGCATGCTCTCGGCCTGTGCGACGAGGAATTCCCGGGCTTTGTCGTCGCTGTGCGGGTGCCGCCTTCTGCGGTTGGCAGCGCACTTGAAGCCTTGGGCAAGGGCGATCTCGAGAGAGCGGGGCAGATCTGCCCGCTCCGACCCTGAGTGCTCCGGTTCCAGGTGACGCAGCCAAATACTGAGTCGTTCCTTCGCCTGTTCCCTGTGCTTGTCCCCGACCGAACCCACCATCATGGGCACGAGCCAGGCCCGCAGGACGAACCGGCGCCAGATCTCGCTGTAGTGGTCGTTGCTCTCCGTTACGCGCTTGTCGTACTCCGCGCGAGTCTGTTCGTTGTCGGGCCGCACTCCGAGAAAGATCTCCCGGGTCCGCCGGTCCCTCTGCAGCTGTCTGCTGGATTCCCACTCGTACTGCACCCAGGGGTCGCTCTCCTCGGATTCCTTGGACAGCGGGAACATGGTGCGCAGGGCATCGAAGGCCCTGTCGCCTCCCGCCCCTATTTCCTGCGCGATAGCGAGCCTGAGAGGGTATGAGGGCTCGAGGGTAGCGATCCGGATGAGCCATTCGTAGGCCGGGACCCGGCCGTGTGCGGGGTCATGCTCGTTGTTCTCTGCCTCGCCGATCGCCCGGAGAACCTCGCCGAATCGTTGCAGCAGTACCTGTTGCGCAACTTCCAGTGTCCGGCGATCGCTTCCCTTGATGTCTTCCCACCTCTCATAGAGGATCCGGGCAATTTCCTGATGTTTGGCCGCCCCTGCGGCTCTGTCGATTTCGAGGGCGGCGGCATACATGTCGAACACTTTGGCGTCCGTGCGTGTCTGCGCCACATCGAGAAGCTTCTGGACGACGGCGGTCTGCTTGGCCTGAGCCGAGGCATCCTGCCTGTCTCTCAGAGCGGCCCGAGAGTTCAGGACGAGCGCGATAAGGAGTTCGCGGCCGGGTCCGGGCTCCTCGCATGCGAAGTTCAGAGGACCGTCCGAGCAGACGTCGAGGTAACCGGCTCCGAGGTACGCCTGAACAAGACTGTGCTGGAACCGGACCTTCTCCGCGCGGGTTTCCACCAGACCGAGCCTCTCCGCTTCGGTGGCACACAACGACAGGAGGGCACGGCAGCGGCGTTCACTGGTTTCCCTGGGACACAGGTCCTTGAGATTCTTCGCGAGGTGCTCCCGTATTTCCCCGGTTACGCGTTCCTCGCGGGAAGTACTGCTCGACCTCTGCGCCGCGGCGGGGTCGGCGCCCTCCCGGTCCGGTTCGATCAGCTCGTCGATGCGGACTTCCAGCCGGTCCCGCAGCAGTCCGATGGCGGCGAGTGCGGAGACCACCTCGATGAGGATCGTGCGTTGATCGCAGGGCAGCGCTATCTCGCCGTGGAGGCGCCCTTTGATCAAGGCCTCTCGCCACGTCGTCAGCAGGCGCCACTGCAGAGCGGTCCGGTCGGCGTTGCGCGTGTCCAGTTCCGCCCAGCCCTTGGCCTCGGCCATGTGCTTGAACAGGTCGTGATCCCGCAACTGGCGGGCAATCTGCAGATACAACGGGGATTCGGAGACGGCAGCCGTTTTCACAATCCATTCCATGCGATGGCTGTCGGAATCCGCGTGGTCCCCCAGGTATTCCAGCGCGGCCTCCTCGCTGAGCGGCTCCAGGTCGATCACGGCGGCCTGTGTGTGTTCCAAAGGCGCATGGGGGCGCGTGGCAATCACCAAGGGCAGCTTCTGGTGCTCCGCCCGCTGGATCGCATGGCGAATGAGGAGGTCCCGTTTCTTTTGTTTCTCGTCCTCGGCGAACGTCTCCTCAAGGCCGTCGGCAATGATGACGACCCTGTCGTCCATGCACAGTTGCCGCCACACTCTCTCGCTCTGCCGACGAGAGAGCGCATCACGGTCCACCGCCTCACAGAAGCGCTTCATGCCCAGCTCGCGGAAGTCCAGATGCGAGCCCTCCAGATCAACATCCCGCAGGCGGACCGGGACGGGGACCGCGCCCTTCTTGGCCAGCATCTGCGTGAGTTGTACGAGCACCGATGTCTTCCCGGTACCCACGCCGCCGACGAGCAGGTACGGACGCCTGGTGCGCCGGTCGCGCAGGGCCCGGGAAATTACCGAGCACATCTCTTTGCGCCCGACCACGTCCGTAATGGTGGGACCGGCCGTCGGCACGATGCTGCTCGGGTTCTTCTTGGCCGCCTGCGTCAGCGGCCGCCGCACGGAAACGTATTGCACCAGCAGAAAGACAAAGGTCGCCAGCCCGAGGCTCAGGAACGGCGACAGGAACCCGTATACCACCGCGCAGGGCGATCCCGATCCCGATCCCGTAGCGCTGCACAATCTTTGGACCGGGGACTTCTCATGAGTGACGATCGCGTAGACCGCCGAACCGACCCAGAACACAACGAGCACAACGGCCAGCACGGAAAAGCGCTGCAGCAACGCCACCCTCGACCACTTCATCCGCCACCGTCGAGCCGGTGCGACCTTGCGGCGGGCCGCCAGACGGACCAACAGCCTGCGGAGCAACTGCTCGAGGGCATCGGCCACATGGGAGACATAGCGCCTTGGCCGGACCAGAAGCGGGGTGCTCCGTGATACGAGCTTGCCTTGCGGATGCCTGATGACGTAGTTCATGCCGGATCGGGCCGCCCTTGTTGATCGGCCCGCGTTCTGCTGCGGACCGGTCAGTACGCGTGGTGCTGCTTTCTCCACCATCGTGACGCCCCCGCCGTCACCGCGGCGTGACTCCCGCGTGATGCCCGTCGGCATCCCACCCGTGCCGGTGTGCCGCCCCGTCCCGGCGCCGGGGCGCAACCGGCCGCAGGTCGGCCACGAGACCGCGCAGCCATGCCGTCGGACGCAGCCCGAGTTCGTCATGGAGAAGGGACCGGTAGTTCCGGAATGCGCGAAGAGCCTCGGACTGGTTGCCTTCGGCAAGATGCGCCTTGATCAAGGCTGCGTGGGCGGTCTCCCGCAGGGGCTCGGCGCGCACGGCCGCACCGGCCGCCATGACAGCGTGCGCGAAGTGCTGCGCCCTGATGAAGCGGACTGCGAGCGCTTCGAGAGCGTGCAGACGCAGTTGCCGCCACTCTTCCGCCTCGCGCAGTGCCCACTCGTCGCACCAGCCGGGAAGCAGGTCCTGGGACAGGCCGTCGATCTCCGTGACACCCAGGTACGGGCTTTCCGCCGCTTCGGTGGAATCCACGGCGGCGTCCACGAGGAAGCGTGCGAGCGACCTGAGTTCGCGGAAATCGACTCCCACGCCGTCCGTGAGGGCAAGTTCGGCGGGACCGACGTCGAGTATGCGGCAGCCCGCCCCGCGCAGGCGGCTGAGTGCCGAGCGCAAGGACGCGTACGCACGGCACTCGGACGCGTCCGGCCACAGGTTCTCCGCGACGATGCATCGGGGCACCTTGTCCGGACGCAGAGCAATGAAGGCGAGCAGACGCTCGACTCCGGCGGGGATCCGGGCGAGTTCGCCGTCCGTGACCAGGCTGAAGCCGCCGAGCAGCACGATGCGGGCTGTGGTGCCCTCCGGCATCGGGGACACCCCGCCGGCCGGCAGCGGGCCGCCGATGGGGCACGACGCGCTCGTCATCTGCCGGTCGCGCGTGCGCCTGGAGCGCGGCGAGCGCAGTCGGCCGCACGGTACCTGGTGCGGCATTTCCCCGAGCGGCCGTGGCCGTCCCGCGTGGGTACCGTTCACGGTGCCGGATCCCGTCCGGGTGCTACGGCTCATCGCCTCCGCATCTCCTGATGGGCAGCCACATACTCCGACCGGGGAGAGGCGATCATGCGCCTCTCCGGTCCCGGGCCCCCTTCCTCCATCGTGCGTCGCGTCTTTGACCGGTGTCGAATCGTGGGGCCGACGCCCGGTGGAGGAAGCTGAGCGAGCGTTCACATGTGTGCGTAAGGGCCGGGCCGCGTACTCACCTTGCTGGAGAGGGCTGTCCTGTTGGTGATCCAGATGCGACGGTCGAGGCGCAGCGAGAACATGGATTTGGCCCCTGGTCGGTCCTGGAAATTGCCGGGACCCGTTGATCGGCTGTCCCGGCACGGAGGAACAAGGGGCCACCGAAACAATCGCAACAACTCGTTTCACGGTGGGCGTGTAGCCCGGCCCCACGGGAATCCTCCGTAGCGCCACGCATGGCCTGGCTTGCGTTTGGGGAATCGTCCGCCGCCGAGGAGGACACCATGACTGCGCCCATGACCGCGGACCAACTACTCGGGGCGCTCCGTCGCGAGCACGTAGCCGTCAAGGAGACGGACAACTGGCGTCACCACAACCGCAACCACAAAGGCCCGTTCAGCAATGTGAACGGGGTGATGATCCACCACACCGTCACTTCCGGCACGGCCAACACCGTCAAAATCTGCCACGACGGATTCCCACAGCTCCCCGGCCCGCTGTGCCACGGCGTCATCGGCAAGGACGGCGTCGTCTACATGGTGGGCCACGGTCGTGCGAACCACGCCGGCCTGGGTGACGACGACGTGCTGCGGGCGGTCATCGACGAGAAGCCGCTGCCCCAGGACAACGAGGCCAATACCGACGGCAATGCCAGGTTCTACGGGTTCGAGTGCGAGAACCTGGGCGACGGGAAAGACCCCTGGCCCGAGGTGCAGCTCGAGGCGATCGAGAAGACGGCGGCCGCGATCTGCCGCGAACACGGCTGGCACGCCGCCAGCGTCATCGGCCACCTGGAGTGGCAGCCGGGCAAGATCGACCCCAAGGGATTCACGATGGCCGGCATGCGCGAGAGGGTCACCCAGCGCCTCGCCGCCCCGCCCGGGAGCTGACCATGAGCGTCAAAGGGATCGATGTTTCGTCCTACCAGGCGGAGAAATACAACACGGTCGGCTGCGCCTTCGTGTTCATCAAAATCACGGAGGGAACCACCTACACGAACCCCAAGTGGGTCCATCAGCGAAAGACCGCGCGGGAAGCCGGGCTGGTGACCGGGTTCTATCATTTCGCCCGGCCCGGCCCCGTTGAACGCCAGGTGGACTACTTCCTCTCCAAAATCAAGCTGGCAGCCGGGGACATTCTCGCCCTCGACTGGGAGGACGCGGGCGTTTCGAATGCTTGGAAGGACAGCTGGCTCAAGCAAGTGCGGCAGCGCGCTCCGGGCCACAAGGTGATCCTTTACTGCAATCGGGACTACTGGCTGCACCGTGACACCACATCGTTCTCCGGGGACGGCCTGTGGATCGCCGAATACAACGGCAGGCCTGGTCGGCCCGACATCCGACATCCTTGGCTGTTCCACCAGTACACCGATCGTCCGATCGACACAAACCTCGGGAACTTCAAGGACAAGGCGGCACTGCACAGTTGGTCCTGACCCCGTCCCTCCTCGTCACGTCGTTCCTCCTCGCTCGTTTCACCCGAAACGGCTGACGGTGAGACGGAGACAGGCCTCGGGGCCAAGAATGGGCCGGACCACCTCCGGAAGCGGGATCTCGGCGTGCAGGCCCTCGACGTCCTCGGCCAATCGGTAGGGCTCCTCGACGATCGGATCCATGGCGTCGATGCTGCCCGGGACGCCCGAGTTCCACGCGGTCCACATGTGCAGACCCGTATCCGATTCATGGTCATGCCGGCCGACGTCAACGATGAGCGTGTCTTCCCAATCGGCCACCTGCTCGAGATGGTCGTCCCAGAAGAACCGGCCGCGTCTCTCGACGAGATGGAATACGCGCAATGCCAGCGTGTAGCGGGAACGGAGCGGCGGCCGGCCCTCCCGGAAACCGCGGACCCGCATCGGGTCGAGGAGGAATGCGGTGGCCAGGGGAACAGGGCCGGCGTCACCATCCGTGCCGCCGTGCTGGGCGACTTCCTGATTCAGCTGGACGGGGCAGTAATGGGACGCACGTTGTTCATGCATGACGGTCGGCAGGCCCCGGACGGCCAGCCGCACATCCGACTGCCAGACCCATGATTCGCCGGGGCGCTGCTCGGGCAGCTCGAGGCCGCGCAGGTCGGCGCGAACGTGGTAGGTCCCGAAGAGGAAACGGCGCAGGTTCTGATAGCCCTCTTCGGAATTCACCAATCCGTAGCGGCCCGAGTGGGAGCGGTGGACGAAGGCCCGGTGCGCGTTGCGCACATAGGCGTTGTCGATATGGACGAGCCCGTCACTGCGTGGTCCGACCGCCTTCTCCACGAGTCCGTAGTCGGCCGCATTGGTGCCGACGAGGCAGAAGATCCGTCGCACATCGAAGGCCTCGGCCGGAATGTCGTGGGGCCGCCAGTCGGGTGGGGGATCGTCGCCGTCGGACGCCCCGGGTGTCAGATAGACGTACATGCGGTCGGGGGCGAAGATTTCCGATCCACCGGGCCCGAAGGTCTCCATCGCCCAGTCGACGAGGCCGCCGCCGATGTCGAAGGCGATACCGCCGTGCGGGGTGCCGTAGGTGAAGAACTTGTCCACCAGCTCGCTGCCCGGGATCCGTGGTTCACCCGTGCTCGGATCGGCGGTGCGGGACACCTTCTGGATCATGCAGCGTGCGAGCAGACCACCCATGGAATGCGCGACCAAATGCACCCTGGGGGCGCCGGTCTTCCGACGGACGAGCTGGACGAAGTCGTACAGCCGCTCCGCCGCCTTCTCGAGGTCGAATTCCTCCGGAGCCTGCGTCACGGAGGTACCGAAGGTGGAAGCGGCGTAATCATAGAAACGGTGCACCCAGATGGACGCGTGCGGCACCTCGCCGTCGGCCTGTGAGTGGAGATAGGCCTGCTGGTCACCGCGCACCAGGAGCTGGTAGTCCTCGTCATTCATCAGCCGCAGCAAAGGGCCCTCGAACTGGTAAAAGCGCGGGGTTCCCTCCCCACCCACACGAATGTGGGTGGCGCCGCTGTTGAGCCCATAGAACGGGTCGTCGACCTGTTTGTCCACGCCACTCGGCGGACCGGCATACCCGCGCAGATAGATGATGGGCGATCGCTCCGACATAGGGGGCACCCTTCCGGTCCGCGTCCGGTTGGTGGGGCCGGCGCACCGTCAATCGCGGTCCATCGCTGACCAGGCCAGGCTGCGGCAGAAACCGGAGAGGCGCCAGCCGCCCGGGGCCGGACGGGGCACCTCTGTCCATGGTCCGGTGACGACCCCGCCGATGCCGCCCGATGCCCGCCGATGCCCCCGATGCCCCTGCCGATACGGTGCGGCCGCGTCACTGAAAGTCGGCGGTCTCGAAATACATGTCGGTCTTGACGTCGATCTCCACCGGTACGGACTGACCGTTCACCGCAGCGACAGCGGCCGCCTTGTCCCGTTCCTTCAGCTTCGCGTCGGGCTCGTTGGGGCGGCCGGTGACGGTGACCTCGACTCCCCGGCGCAGCTGCTCGTCGGAGACCTGAACACCCTGGATGTCGGCCGACAGCAGGTGATCGAACTCCTGGTGGCGCGTGTCCACGAAGGGCCCGATGATCCGGTGTGCCAACAGCCGCTCCGGCCCCTGACCGAAGAGGATGTACGTCAGGGTCTCGAGCGGTTCGGTCTGCGGGTCGAACCTGTGGTGAAAGACGACGTTGCGGACGTCCACCACGACGTCAGTGGCGATTTCGACGGATGTCTCGGGATGGGCGGGCGGCTCTTCGAAGTGGTTGCGGACGAGACTCCCGGTGAATGACGTGCGGGCGGGCGGTTGGCCGGCCGGCCCGGGGAAGAGCTCGGGGAGCACGAACGGCTCGGGATTGAACGTATAGAGCCGGGATTCCGGGTGCGCCTTGCGGTCGTCCTGATACACCCGGTCAAAGGAACCGAAGGATCCCTGTATGACGGCCTGGTAGTGGTGCGGACTGTGCGGCATCGGCAGGTGGGACAGGAAGGGGGTGCCGTCTCCCACCACCGCCATGCCGTGGCGACTGGGTGGGTCGGCCGAGGAAGGCCCGGTACCGGCCGCGTGTCCGGAATGGCTCATGTCCATGTGCCCTGTGTGATCCATGTGCATCGCTTGCCGCCCTTCGCCCGGACCCGCAAGGGACTGCTGTCGACCTGTGGGCCCGGCTGTCGAACCGGCCCCGGCGCAAGTGCGCGGACAAGGATCCGACCGTCGTGGTGGGACGACCACGGCCAGGTCAACGGGCGTGCCCTGCCGGGGCTTCACCCCTGCTTCCAGCATGGGACCGGCCTGGGTGCCCTGCATCTCGAACCAGTGTGCCCATACGGCGGGGGCCCGGCGGGCGTGACTCGATCTTGCATGCGATCAATCAGGCCCTGTGCAAGCCTTGATGTGGCTCTGAATTCCGCTGCTGGCTCCCTCCCCTCCGCTGAACATCGACATCAGTCCTCTTGCCGGGAGTCCCTCTTAACCAGGAGTCCCTCTTGTCGGGAGCAGCCATGAATCTCGATGACGTCGTCCGCTGCGAGATCCATCCCACGATCGGCATCGCCCGGCTGGGCAACAGCCCCGACGGTTTCTTCATCGGTCCGGAGGCTCCCGGCATCCCGCCGCGACCCGACGGCGGCTTCAAGGACACCGCAGGGCGGATCAAACGCCAGGCCGCCAGATTCCGCGTGTACGCCTATGACCAGGCCGGTACTGTCCTGGGCGAGCTCACCTCGGCCGACGCGCAGCTCACCTGGACCGCTGAACTGGCCAACACCAAGGGCGAGTGGTTCACCTTCACCGGGCGCTTCAAGGAGTCCACCGCGGACGCCAACCGCCGTAACCAGGACGTCGATCCGACCGATCCCACCGCGCGCGCACGCCTGGCCATCCAGCCGGGCCCCCGCAGCGTGACCGGTCCATCGCAGGACGGCACGGATGCCCGGTTCGACACCGGGACCTTCCTGGGCAGCCCCGTACCGCTCGGTGAACTGCGCACCGACGACGTCGGCCGGCTCCTCGTCCTCGGCGGCTTCGGAAAGTCCGCTTCGGTCAAGCCGAACAACCCGATCGCCCACTACGCCAACAATGACTTCTGGTTCGACGACATCTCCGACGGTCCGGTCAGCGCGACCGTGGGCCTGGGCCCGCAGATGCGCCAGGTGCCGGTGACTCCGGCGTGGTGCCTGGTGGCGCCGCCCGATTACGCGCCCGACACGCCAAGCCTGATCACCCTGTACGACGTCGCCGTGGAGGTCGCCCGCGCGTCGGGCAGGCTGCCCGTGGCGTCGAAGGTCTCCTTCACCCGCGACATCTACCCGTTGCTCGCCCGGCCGGTCGGATTCGGATGGGTCAACAAGGGAGCGCGCAGAAGGCACGGCGTCGGGCGGAACTTCCTTGCCCCGGCCCGTCTCGCCGAACTGTCCTCGAACGACGATGCGCATGCCAGGCACCGCAACGCCGTCTTCGACAAGCTGCGGAGGCCGTCACCCGGCCTGATGGACATCGACCAGGCCAACAGCCAGTTCATGCCCGTCCTCGCCGGCGACGGCGGCGATCCGGTCGGCGATTCCGACGGCGAGGACGGCCATCGGACGATCGGCGAGCCGCGGACCTGGCTGTCGCTGCTGCCCGGCCAGTACGAGCGGATGCGCCGCTGGGCCGTCGGCGACTTCCTGGCCGACTGGACAGGCGTGCCCGCCCCCGTCCCCTTCGCGGCTCTCGCGCCGGCAGACCAGCCACACGCCCTCGTACGGGCTGCGCTGGAGACGGGCAATGGCGGGGGATTCTTCCCGGGCATCGAGATGACATACATCGCCGATAACCCGGCCACCTGGGCCGCGCCCTTCCGGCTGCGCGAGGATCTGGTCGCCGGAGACATCACCAAGTACATGGCCCTGCCCTGGCAGGCCGACTTCTACGCGTGCAAGAACCACTGGTGGCCGGCGGCCCGGCCCGATGAGGTCCTTCCCGAACCGGAGCACGACGCGCTCCTTCAGGTCGCGACCGAGGCATTCCGGGAATGGGACCGCGGTGTCGGCGAGGGTGAGCACCCGCATGCGGGGATGAACGAGATGGTCGAGAAGTGGAGCACTCTCGGGTTCGTCGTCGCCCGGCCGGGTCCGGACGGCCATGAGGTCCTGGTGGAGACGGAGCGGACCGCTCCCGAACCCGGGTAGGCAGACCGTGGCCAGGAACGGCGCCGTGCGCAGCGACGGGTCGAGCGGCGGCGCAAGGGGCGAGCGCTGCGACGTTCTCATCGCCGGTGGCGGCCCCGCCGGGTGCGCGGCCGCGCTGCCCCTCGTCCGGGCCGGGGCACAGGTCGCCCTCGTTGCCCCGGTGGGCTCTCCCGGCTGGCGGATCGGCGAGAGCCTTTCTCCCGCCGCCCGCCCCCTGCTCGAACGACTCGGAGTGCTCGACCGTCTCGCCGCCGATGAGCACGCTCCCTGCTACGGCAACCACGCCGCCTGGGGCCGGGATGCGCTCACCGCGGCGGACTTTCCGTTCGGGCCGTACGGCGAGGGCCGGCACCTGGACAGGGCCCGGTTCGACGCCGCCCTCCTGGAGGCGGCCCTGGCCGGAGGCGTCTGCCGGCACACCGGGCGCGTCCGCGGCGCCCGGTGGCAGCAGGACCACTGGCAGATCACCACAAGTGACGGCAGCGTGCTGCGGGCCGGCTATCTCGTCGACGCCACGGGCCGGTCGGCGCGGCCGGCCCGCCTGGTCGGAGCGGCATCGATCCGCTCGGACCATCTGATCGCGGTCGCCGGGCAGTTGCCGCCGCCGGGGACGGGGACGGCCGCGCCGGAACGCGTGTCACTGGTGGAGTCCACTCGCTGGGGGTGGTGGTACACCGCCCCGCTGCCCGGCGGTGGACGGGTGGTGATGGCCATGACCGACGCCGACCTCCTTACGGGCTTGCACCTGCTCCATCCGGGCGTGTGGTGGGCCCAGGCGCGGCGCACCGGTCACCTCCAGGACCGCATCTCCGATTGGGAGGACCCACCCCAGCGGCTGCGGGTGCTGGCCGCCGGCTCCGCCCGTACCGGTCCTGCGGCCGGACCGGGCTGGGCAGCAGTCGGCGACGCGGCCACCGCGACCGATCCCCTGGCCGCCCGGGGGATCGTCACCGCCCTGGCCACCGGCCTGGCCGCCGCGCGTGCGATCCTCGCCGACCGGGCCGGTGACACCGGAGCCCTCCCTGCCTACGCTCGGCGCATCGCGGCGGTCCACGCCGAGTATCTGCGTGCCAAGGCCGCTCAGTACCGACGCGAACAACGCTGGGACACACCGTTCTGGCGCCGTCGCCGGTAGTGCGCCGGGCCGCCGGCCCGCCCCGGGCTTCGGGGCCGGTCGGGTCAGAAGGGCTTGGTGGGCAGGTACTTGCCGTCCAGGGTGATGACGGCGCGCTCGCCGCCCTCCGGGTCGGCGACCTTCTTTACGTCCAGCTTGAAGTTGATCGCGCTGATGATGCCGTCGCCGAACTGCTCGTGGACCAGCGCCTTGAGCGTGGTCCCGTAGACCTGAAGCATCTCGTGGAAGCGGTAGATCGTCGGGTCGGTCGGGATACCGCCCGGGATCGAGCCGCGGGTCGGAATGGTCTGCAGCAGCATCACCGCGTCGTCGTCCAGGCCCAGGAGTGCGGCGACGGCCTTCGCGGCCTCATCCGGCAGGGCGTGCTGGCCGAGGACGGCGGCGGTGACGAACGCGACCGACAGTCCGGCGGCATCGGCGATCTGCTGCCAGGAAACGTCCTTGCGGGTCTTGGCCTCGACGGCGGCGATGGCCAGGGCCTGGCGGGCGGCGGGGTCGAACTGGGCGTGCATCATGGGGGCTTCCTTGTCTCGTGTGTGCCGGTCCACTGCCAGGGGCGGGAGCGGCAGGTTCTTTGGGGTGCAGGTCAGGCCGTGAGAGGGGTACCGCGGCCGGTTGCGGGGTCGAGTTCTTCGACGGTGCCGGTGGCGATGTCGTAGACCCAGCCGTGCAGCGTGAGGGTGTGCGTCGCGAGGGCGCGGGCGACCGAGGGGTGAGTGACCAGGTTTGCCAGCTGCGCGAGCACGTTCTGGCGGACGAGCGCCGCCACCTCGCCGGGGTGGGTGCTGCCGGCGCGGGCCTGGGAGGCGTCCGCGTGCCGCAGCCAGTCGGCCACCGCGGGTGCGGCCGTCAGGTCGTGGCCCTCGGCCAGGGCGGACATCGCGCCACAGGCGGAGTGCCCGCAGACCACGATGTCGGATACGCCCAGTACGGCGACGGCGTACTCGATGCTCGCCGCGATCCCGTCGGCGCCGGGGGTGTGGGCGGGGACGAGGTTCCCGGCGGTACGGACGACGAACAGCTCACCCGGTTCGCTGCCGCAGATCAGCTCCGGCACTACGCGGGCGTCGGAGCAGCCGATGAACAGTGTCGTCGGCCGGTGGTTGTCGGCGAGGTGAACGAAGAGTTCCGCCTTGGCGGGGAAGACCTCCCGCTGAAAGCGCTGGACACCTTCAGCGAGGTCTTTCATGGCCACCACTCTCACCACTCCCTTCGATGGGGGTCGGCCCGTGAAGCCGACCAGCAACCGTGTGGACGGGTTGACTGGCTCCACCATGCATGACCTGTACCTATAGCGTCCAAGACGTAATATCCATGATTCCTATCGATGGCATCTATAGTTGGACCCATGGCCGCTCTGGAACTGCGTCATCTGCGCTATCTGCTTGCCGTCGCCGAACACGGCAGCTTCACCCGTGCCGCCGAAGACCTGCGGATCTCCCAGCCCACGCTGTCCCAGCAGATCAAGCAGCTGGAGCGCGGTGTGGGGGTGCAGCTGCTGGACCGTACCGGCCGCGCCGTACGGCTCACGGACGCCGGCGAGACCTATGTGCACTACGCCCGCCGCGCTCTGCGTGACCTGGCCGCCGCCGAACGGGCCGTCGCCGATGTCCAGGACCTCTCACGGGGCAGCCTGCGCCTGGCGGTGACCCCGACCTTCACCGCCTACCTGGTCGGCCCCTTGATCGCCGAACTGCACAGTCGGCACCCCGGCGTCACCCTGGACGTCCGGGAGATGGCACAGGACCGCATCGAGTCGGCCCTGCTGGCCGACGACCTCGACCTCGGCATCGCGTTCCACGGCCCCCACCTGCCCGGCATCGCCGCGACCGCCCTGTTCACCGAAACCCTCGGCCTCGTCACCGGCACCCGGCGACACAACGCCGACCACGACCACGACCACGACCACCAACAGGGCGCCGACCGCGACCAGCCGCTGCCCGTCCAAGCCCTCGCACAGCGCCAACTCGCCCTACTCAGCGGCGACTTCGCCACCCGTAGTCACATTGACGCCTATCTCGCCCAGGAGCGCGTCAGCCCCCGCATCGCGGTGGAAGCCAACTCCCTTCAGGCCCTCACCGAAATCGTCCAGCGCACCCCGCTGGCCACCGTCCTGCCCGACGCCGTCACCCACGACCACCCCCACCTCCGCCCCATCCCCCTCGAACCGCCCCTCCCGCAGCGCACCGTCGCCCTCCTACGGCGCGAAAGCGCCTACCAGAGCGCCGCCGCCCGCGCCTTCACCCGCCTCACCCAGCACCTCGTCCGCGCGCGCGGCTACGCTCCCGCCGCCTGACGCCCCCTCACACACGGCGGCGACGATCGCCGCGCCGCTGGTCGGCCGCGTCGGGAGGAAGGGCGTACTGCGCCACCCCGTCGCCCAGTGACCAGTCGATCGACTCGTTTTCGGTCAGGGTGACGAACATGTTCCGCGGCTCGGTGCTCGCGTACTCGTGGGCGAGCTCTGCGATCCGCCGGTACAGGGCCTGCTTCTGTGCGGGCGTGCGCCCGGAGCGCATCGTGATCGCGACGTACACGATGCCGCTGTCGCGGTGCACACCGAGGTAGTCGTCATAGCGCAGCGTGCTGCTGGTGCCGTCGTGACCGACCAGGACCTGGAACCGGTCGTCGGGCGGGATGCCGATCGTCTCCACCATGGCGTCGTGCACGGCTCGGCCCAGTGCGTCGAGGCGATCGCTGTCGGTCCCCCACGCGTCTATGCGGACGAAAGGCATGTCAGCGGTTCCCTTTCCGGGCGGTTGGATTGACGGCGGACGTCGAGCCGCCGCCCCAAGGGCCACGATTGTACATACTAGTTGGTACAGCGCTCCGGCGTCGTACGGAGCGCGGGCCGGCACCGCGACCGGATCCACCCGCGAGCGGCTACCCGGCCAGCTCCTTCAACGCGGATTCGGTGAAGACCCGATAGCCGGTTTCCGGCCGGTATCCGTGAATCTCGCGGGTGTCGAGTGCCCCCATGTAATGCAGCACCGCTTCGTTGATGACCTGGCCCGGCACGAGTACGGGAAAGCCGGGAGGGTACGGCGTGACGAACGTGGCCGAGACGACTTCGCGGCCGTCTGCGATGAGTTCGATGACTTCCTCCGCGGGCAGATACTCGCACTGGGTGTCGTCATACGCCAGGAAGAATGCCTTGCGCAGATCTCCCTCGGGCGTATGAGCGCTCGGACGGAATCCGGCGTGGAACGCGCTGAAGTCCGGCAGCGCGGCGGATCTGCCATTGAGGGCGGCGGTACGCCGATGGTGCAGGGCGCGTTCGGGGAGACTCATCTCCTCGGCGCTTTCCGCCACGCCCTCGACGATTTTGACCAGCACCTCGATGAGGTAGGCGACCGCGCTGCGCGTGGTTCCGATGGTGGTCATGAACAGCAGCGTATTGCGCGTGGTCTTGTTGACCTGAACGCCGTAACGGTCCATGAGGTACTCGTGCTTGAAGGTGTCTCCGTCGATTCCTGTGAGGCCGATGTGCAGTGTCGCCCGACTCGGGTCGAGGACGAACTCGTCCTCCTCCCAGGCGGCCGCCATTCCCGACAGCCCGGTGCGCAGCGGTTGGTCCACTCCGGAGGAACGGAACTGTGGCGGTATCAGCTCGGGGGTCGTCAGGAAGCGCAAGTAACGGCTCAGAAGCGGGTGTTGGTCGATGGCATCCCGCAGAACGCCGGCCTGTTCGAGCTGTTTCTGCACCAGCTCGAATCCTTCCAGCGCACCCTGGCGGCGACCGAGGTCGAGGGAAGCGAGTATCTGGTAATTGGGGGACGTCGACGTATGGGTCATATACGCCTCGCGGAATGTCTCCGCCGCCTTGTGCCGGAAATCCTGATCGAAGACGTGGATCATCGAGCCCTGGCGCAGCGACGTCAGGGTCTTGTGCGTGGACTGGGTGGCGTACACGCGGATGCGGACCTTCTCCGGATCCGGCATCAGTTGGTGGCTGAGCAGCGTCTCGTCGTCCGGATCCGCCCCGAGTTGCTGCCGGTGTGCGGCGTACCGGTCGGCGTAGAGCGGATCACGATAGCGGTCGGTCAGTTCGCGCGCTGCGGCCATCGCGGTGCGGCTGCGGTAGACGGGGTGGAAGCGTGCGAAGGCAAACCATGCCTCGTCCCATAGGAACGCCAGATCCGGCTTGAGCGCCAGGCATTCCTGCATGACGTGGGCAGGGTGATAGACGATTCCGTCGAAGGTGCAATTGGTGAGGAGGAGAAGCTTGACGCGGTCCAGGAGCCCTTCTCGGCGCAGCATCAGCAGCTTGCGCTTGATTTCCTCCAGCGGCACGGCGCCGTACATGCCGTACTGATCCAGTGGATAGGCGTCGAGGTAGACCACGTGGGCGCCGGCGAGCATCAGCCCGTAGTGGTGCGACTTGTGGCAGTTGCGATCCACGAGGACGATGTCGCCCGGACGGACAAGGGCCTGGACGACGACCTTGTTGGCGGTGGAGGTGCCATTGGTGACGAAGTACGTCTGCCGGGCGCCGAATGTCCGTGCCGCAAGGTCCTGGGCCTCTCGTAGCGGGCCGGTGGGTTCCAGTAGCGAATCCAGGCCGCCAGAGGTGGCGGACGTCTCGGCGAGGAAGATGTTCAGCCCGTAGAAGCGGGCCATTTCCGGTATCCAGTGAGAGGTGACCACCGAGGTGCCGCGGGAAATGGGGAGGGCGTGGAAGACCCCTGTCGGCCGTTGACTGTGCGCGCGCAGAGCGGTGAAGAACGGCGTCCGGTAGCGCTCGCCGATACCGTGCAGAATGGACAGGTGAAGGTCGAGCAGTCCTTCCCGGGCGTGGAATACCCTTGTGAAGCCGGGGCCAAGGGCGCCGGCGGTCCGCTCCACCGATCCTTCCGTCATCAGATAGAGATCGAGCTCCGGCCGTAGTTCGAGCAGCCGGGAGCCGAGCGCCTGGGCCCGCTCCTCGAATTGGTGCCCTTCGGGGACGGTTTCCGCGGCGGTGCCTTCGAAGAATTTCCGCGCCACCTGCAGGTCGTGGGGTGAGCGGTTGCCGAATCGGTGGCGGATCACGACCGCCTGTACGTCGGAGTTCACCAGCGCGGCGACCACCGCGTCCTCGAAACTCGGGGCCATGACGAGGTCGTACCGGAACTCGTCATCGGCGCGACGCTGATTGCGCAACTGTGCGCGCAGCGCTTCCTCTTCGGTTTCCTCGAAATCTCCGACGATCAGGACCTCGAAGTACGGCTTGGACGCGGCATCGCTCACGGGGAGCTCTTCGGCGGCCGTGTACTGAGGGTTGGCCGACGGGGGCGAGGCGTTGGTGGAGGAGTTCCCGGCACAGGAGCCCGTTCTGAAGGAGTCCGCTCTGTACAAGTCCCCTCTGTACGAGTCCGCTCTGTAGGAGTCTGCTCTGTAGGAGTCTGCTCTGTAGGAGGAGTCCGTTCGGTAGGAGTCCGTGCCCAGTGCCCGGTTGAGGTTGTCCGTGTACCGCGCCAGCCGGTGCCGGTCGCCGGCCTGGTGGAGCCGGCGGAGCTCGCTGAGACGGGCCTTGCCGGGAAAGGCCCAGCAGTTCTCGATCGGTGTCAGCAGCCGGAACAGTTCCGCCAGCCGGTCGGCCGTCGCCTGTGGTTGCGCGTCGGCGCCCGGGGCGAGGGCCGACCTGCGGGTCAGTTCCGCCAGCGAGCTCCATGCGTCGGCGCGCAGCTGCCGGACGCTGTTGTACACGCTGGTGGTCAGCGGGTCGGCGGCTCGGGTTGCCGCCTTGGCGGCCCTGTCACCCATCTGAGCATCTTCCTTTTCTCTGGCTTCCACGGCTTCTTCCACGGCTTCTTCCACGGCTTCCATGGCTTCTACGGCTTCGGTCGCTAGCCGTCCTGCGGCTGTCTCGTCCGCCGGTATGCGGTACGGGACGGGGGTCGCGCCTCGGTTCCCGCTGCTCACGCGCGTACGGCAACCCGTCGGCCCGCCCGCCAGACGGCAGAGGCCAACGGCACCCCGGGGCGATAGGCAAGGTGAACGGGAGACGGCGCGTCCAGGAGGAAGAGATCGGCTCGTGTCCCGGGTGCCAGACGGCCGACGTCCGTGCGGCGCAGCGCCTGCGCGCCGCCGGCCGTGGCCGACCAGAGGGCCTCGTCGGGGGTCATGCCCATCTCCCGTACGGCCAGCGCCACGCAGAACGCCATGGAGCTGGTGAACGAGGATCCGGGGTTGCAATCCGGGGACAGCGCGACGGTGACGCCCGCGTCGAGCAGGCGTCGCGCGTCGGGATACGGGCTGCGCGTGGAGAACTCCGCCCCGGGGAGGAGGGTGGCGACGGTACGTCCTTGCGCGAGGGCGTCGACGTCGGCATCGGTGAGGTAGGTGCAGTGGTCGGCGGAGGCCGCTCCGAGTTCCACGGCGAGCTGGATGCCGGGGCCGTAGGAGAGCTGGTTGGCGTGGATTCTGGGCAGGAGCCCGTGGCCGGCTCCGGCCTCGAGGATGGCGCGGGCCTGGTCGCCGTCGAAGGCGCCCTGCTCGCAGAAGACATCCACCCAGCGGGCGTAGGGGGCGCAGGCTTCCAGCATCGGGCCGGTGACGAGGTCGACGTAACCGGCGGGATCGTCGGCGAACTCTTCGGGGACGACGTGCGCCCCGAGGAAGGTCACCTCGTCGGTGTGGTCGGCCGCGATGGCGAGGGCGCGGACCTCCTCGTCGAGGGTCAGGCCGTACCCCGACTTGGTTTCCATGGTCGTGGTGCCCTGCCGGAGCGCCTCGTGAAGATGGCGGTCCACACGAGCGTGCAACTCGGCGTCGGTTGCGGCCCGGGTGGCGGCGACGGTGGTGCGGATGCCGCCCGCGTGGTACGGATGGCCCGACATACGGGCGTTGAACTCCTCGGTGCGGTCACCGGCGAAGACCAGGTGGGAGTGGGAGTCGACGAAGCCCGGTATGACGGCCCGGCCTTGTGCGTCGTAGCGGTGGTCGGCTGCGGGTGCCTGGTCGGCGGGGCCGGCCCAGGCGATGTCGTCGCCGTCGATGACCAGCGCGGCGTCGGTGATCAGTCCGAGGGCGCCGTTGCCGAGGGAAGGATCGTTGGTCACCAGAGTGGCGATGTTGGTGATGAGGGTTGTCCCGGTCGCCGGGGTGCCGGTGCCGTCGTTCGGGCCGGCGATTCCGTCATTCGGGCCGGCGGTGCCACCGTTCCGTCCGGCGCTGTCATCGTTCGGTCCGGCGCTGTGATCTTGCGGTCCGGCGCTGTGATCTTGCGGTGCCATGCGTGGTTCTCCGGGGCGTGGTGCGGATGCGTCGCGACGGCTGTGGGAACCCGTCCCTGCGGCGCTGCGGGATGACGGCGGTCGGGCCGGGCCCGCCGCGATGTCTGCCATGGGTCCATGAAGCACCAGGTCGGAGCGCTTGTGCTAGGCCCGGGGGCGGTAATCCGTCTCGTATCCCAGACGTCGGCGATGGGGTGCATCGGGGTTCCGGGCCGAGACCTACGCTCGCGCCATGTCCATCGTTCCCGCCGCCGCACAGGTGCCGGGCGCTGCCCTGCGGGACGGACTGAGACGATCCCGATCCCCGATCCCGGTCCCCGATCCCGATCCCGATCCCCGATCCCGGTCCCCGGATGTCGGATGCCGGATATCAAATGTCGACTTGTATATTCCTGCATATACGGCTCTGCCAGGGATGACCCATGAGTGAACGCGAGACGATCTCGAGCACCTCGCCGGCTGTCGGCCGGGCGCTGGACATCCTGCTGCACCTCGCCGGCCGTTCCGGTCTGGTGCAGGCCGCGGCGCTGGCCCGGGACCTGGGCATCCCGCGGTCCTCCGTCTATCACATCCTCTCTGTGCTGGTGGATCGCGGCTTCGTTACGTACGTCCCGAAGGAGCAGGCGTACGGGCTGGGCGTCGCGTCCTTCGAGATCGGCTCCGCCTATCTACGGCACGAGCCCCTGGAGCGGCGCGCCCGCCCCATCCTGCGCAATCTCGCGAACCGGCTCGGCCAGACGGTTCACCTGGGCATCCTGCACGGCGCGGAGACGGTGTACCTGCTGAAGGAGCGACCGTCCAAGGCGCGGTCCGGTGACGCCGACGTTGCTCTCATCACCGACATCGGTGTCCGGCTGCCGGCGCACCTGACGGCCAACGGCTGCGCGATCCTCGCCCATTCCACGGAGGCGCAGCTACGGGCGCTGTTTCCGCGACCGGGCGACCTCATCACCCGTACCGGCAAGGGCCCGCGCTCGCTGGCCGAGCTGCGGAGCCAGCTGACGCAGGACCGTGAGCGCGGCTGGTCGGAGGAGATCGAGCTGGTATCCGAGGGGCTGCGCTCGATCGGCGTGGCAGCTTTCGACCACAACGAGCGGCCGGTGGCGGCGCTCAGCAGCACTTGGCACCGGCACCACTGCCGGCACGACCCGGACCATGTCCGTGAGGTGCTGCAACAGGGCGCGGCGCGGCTGACGGCCGCGGTGTCCGGCCGTGCCCCCGCCCGGCGAGCGGCCGGCTGACGGAGACCGCGGACCACCAGACGCCCGCTCCCCGCCCACGTCGGTACGGCCGGGCCGGGCGCTCCCCGTCTCCCCGTCTCCCCGTCTCCCCACGCCCTCTCCCCACGCCCCGTCCGAATGCGTTCTCGGATCCGAGAAACCGAGCCGGTGCGCCTGGCTGCCGCCCCTTCCGTCGCCTGTCATGGGACGCGAGCAGACCCGATTCCCCAGGAGGCAGCATGACCAGCACTTTCCCGGATGCCCGCAGCATCCGCGCCCCCCGCGGCTCCGCACTGAACTGCCTCGGCTGGCAGCAGGAGGGCGCTCTGCGGATGCTCATGAACAATCTCGACCCCGAGGTCGCCGAGCACCCGCAGGACCTGGTCGTCTACGGCGGCACCGGCAAAGCCGCCCGTAACTGGGCCGCCTACGACGCCATCGTCCGCACGCTCAAGACGCTCAAGGACGACGAGACCCTGCTCGTGCAGTCGGGTAAGCCGGTCGGCGTCATGCGCACCAACGAGTGGGCGCCGCGGGTGCTCCTCGCCAACTCCAACCTGGTGGGCGACTGGGCCAATTGGGAGGAGTTCCGGTCCCTGGAGGCCCAGGGGCTGACCATGTACGGCCAGATGACCGCCGGTTCGTGGATCTACATCGGCAGCCAGGGCATCCTGCAGGGCACCTACGAGACCTTCGGCGCGGTCGCCCGCAAGAAGTTCAACGGGACCCTGGCCGGCACCATCACCCTCACCGCCGGGCTCGGCGGCATGGGCGGCGCCCAGCCGCTCGCCGTGACGATGAACGACGGCGTGGCGATCTGTGTCGACTGCGACCCGACCCGTATCGAGCGCCGTATCGCCCACCGCTACCTGGACGTCGCCGCGGACGACCTGGACCACGCGCTCCAGCTCGCCATCGAGGCCAGGGACGCCCGCAAGCCCCTCTCCATCGGGCTCACCGGCAATGCCGCGGAGGTGTTCCCGAAGCTGCTGGAGCGCGGCGCGCCCATCGATATCGTGACCGACCAGACCTCGGCGCACGACCCGCTGTCCTACCTCCCCGTCGGCGTGAGCATGGAGGAGTGGCACGAGCAGGCCCGTAAGGACCCGGCCGACTTCACCGAACGCTCCCGCGCGTCCATGGCCCAACACGTCGAGGCCATGGTCGGCTTCCTCGACGCCGGCGCCGAGGTCTTCGACTACGGCAATTCCATCCGCGACGAGGCCCGTAAGGCCGGCTACCAGCGCGCATTCGACTTCCCCGGCTTTGTCCCGGCCCATATCCGCCCGCTGTTCGAGGAGGGCCTCGGCCCGTTCCGCTGGGCCGCGCTGTCCGGCGACCCCAAGGACATCGAGGCCACCGACAAGGCCATCCTGGAGCTGTTCCCGGAGAACGAGCATCTGCACCGCTGGATCACGATGGCCGGCGAGCGGGTGGCCTTCGAGGGCCTGCCGGCCCGCATCTGCTGGCTCGGCTACGGCGAGCGGCACCGCGCCGGTCTGCGGTTCAACGAGATGGTCGCGTCCGGGGAGTTGTCCGCGCCGCTCGCCATCGGCCGCGACCACCTGGACTCGGGCTCCGTCGCCTCGCCGTACCGCGAGACGGAGTCGATGCTCGACGGGTCCGACGCCATCGCCGACTGGCCGCTGCTCAACGCCCTGGTGAACACCTCCTCCGGTGCGTCCTGGGTCTCCCTGCACCACGGAGGCGGCGTGGGGATGGGCCGCTCGATCCACGCCGGACAGGTCTGTATCGCCGATGGCACCGAACTTGCCGCGCAGAAGCTGTCCCGCGTGCTGACCAACGACCCCGGTATGGGCGTCATCCGCCATGTGGACGCCGGCTACGAGTACGCCGCCTCCGTGGCACAGGAGCGCGGAGTGCGCATCCCGATGAACGAGGACGAGGGCAAGTGACGACCGTAACGACGGCGGTGGACAGGGTGCCTGAGCCCTGGACGGGCCGGGACGACGGAGCCGGGCCGGGCAATCTGCGCTGGCACCATGTGGTCGGCCTCGACGCCGAGAGCGCCGGCCCGTGCGATGTCGCGTTCGTCGGCTTCCGCAGCGATGAGGGAGTCCGGCGCAACAAGGGCCGTCAGGGCGCGGCGGACGGGCCGCGTGCCCTGCGTGCCGCGCTCGCGTCGATGGCGCTGCCCGCGGCGGTACGAGCGCTGGACGTCGGCGACGTCGAGGTGGGCAACGGGGACCTGGAGGACGGGCATCGCCGGCTGGGCCAGGTGATCGCCTCACTCATCGACCGTGGCCACCCCGTGGTGGTACTGGGCGGCGGCCACGAGGTCGCCTACGGCAGCTATCTCGGGCTGGCCGAAAGCCGCGCACTGCGCGACGGCGGCCGTCTCGGAGTGCTGAACCTCGACGCCCACTTCGACCTCCGTGACGATGCCCGGCCCAGCTCCGGTACCCCCTTCCTCCAGATGGCGCAGAGCGAGGAGCGCCGCGGACAGCGGCTGAACTACTGGGTGCTCGGCGTGAGTCAGCCGAGCAACACGGAGCGGCTGTTCCACACCGCGGACCGGCTGGGCGTGCGCTATGTGCCCGACACCGAGTGCGGCCTGCTCGGCCTGGAACGCGTCGACGCCTTCATCGACGAGTTTCTCGCGAGCTGTGATGTCGTCCATCTCAGCATCGACCTCGATGTGCTGCCTGCCGGTGCGGCTCCCGGTGTCAGCGCCCCCGCCGCCTACGGAGTGCCGATGGAGATCATCGAGCGCGTCTGCGCCAAGGTGGCGGCAAGCCGGAAGCTCGCCGTGTGCGACGTCGCCGAGCTGAACCCGCACCTCGACATCGACCACCGCACGGCGCGGGCCGGTGCCCGCCTGGTTCACCGCATCGTGACGTCCGCGAGGACGACGGCCCACGAGGCCTAGCGGGAAGCACAGGTGCCGACGACGGGCCGGGGCGTCACCGCGGACGGGCCTCGAGCCGCTGCTTGGTGACGTCACCGGCCTCCCCCTCCGCCCTCCGGCTCCCGCGTCTCGCATGCGAGAAATAGCTATTCAGTCATTGCCTGGCTGTAACTATCCATTCAATATTCCCTTCATCCCCCTGTGCCGCATCCCCACTCTGGGAGGTCATGCATGGCCACGCTCACCGCCGAACCCCGGACCAAGGAACCCCTGAAGGGCTTCCATCTCCGGATCACGGCGACCACGTTCGGAGCCAACTTCTCCGACGGCTACGCCCTCGGCATCATCGGGGCGGTCCTGCCCGCCCTTACCGTCTCGATGCACCTCTCCGGCTGGTGGCAGGGCCTGCTCGGGGCATCGGCGTTGATCGGCCTGTTCTTCGGCAGCGTCGTGCTGGGCTGGGTCGGCGATCTCGTCGGCCGCCAGAAGCTCTACATCTACAACTTCGCCCTGATCACCGTCGCTTCGGCGCTGCAGCTGTGGGCGGACGACCCGCTCACCCTGTTCGTGCTGCGGCTGCTGATCGGCTTCGGGCTCGGCGCGGACTACGCCGTCGGCCCGACGCTGCTGGCCGAGTTCGCCCCGCGGCGGCTGCGCGGCCTGCTGCTCGGCTCGCTCACCGTGCTGTGGACCGTCGGGTACGTCCTCGCGAACGTCCTCGGCAGCTACCTGTCGCTCGGCGACGCCTCCTCGCACTGGCTGCTGGCCAGCGCCGCACTCCCGGCCGCGCTGGTCCTCCTGCTGCGCATCGGCACCCCGGAGTCGCCCAGCTGGCTGGTCAGCCGGGGACGGATCGACGAGGCCCGCGCCATCGCCCGCAAGTTCCTCGGCACCGATCTGGAACTCGACGCGGACGCCCCCACGGGTGCGGGCGGGGAAGGGAAGCCGGCCGGGTACGGGCAGCTGTTCGCCAAGGGCCAGCGCCGCAACACCTGGTTCGGCGTGGTCTTCTACAGCGCGCAGGTGCTCCCCTACTTCGCCATCTACACCTTCATGGGCACCATCCTGTCCGCGATGCAGGTCTCCGACGCGGACACCCAGAACCTGCTGCTCAATCTGTTCCTGCTGCTCGGCGGCGTGGTCGGCCTGTGGCCCACGCAGCGGATGGGACGCCGTCCGTTCACCATCATCAGCTTCGGCATCCTCACCCTCTCCCTCGCCGCACTGGCCGTGCTCGCGAACGCATCGCCCGTCGCGATGATGATCCCCTTCGTGATCTACACCTTCGTCATGGCCGGGGCCTCCAACATCACGCAGGTGTACCCGCCCGAGCTCTACCCCACCGCGCTGCGCGCCTCCGGCGTGGGCTTCCTCAACGGCGCCAGCCGGGTGGCCTCCGCCATCGGCACCTTCGTCCTCCCCCTCAGCCTGGACCACCTCGGCGTCACCTGGTCGATGGCCTGGCTGGCAGGTGTACTGCTGCTCGGCACGGTGGCCAGCATCGTCTGGGCACCGGAGACCAAGGACTCGGTGACGACGGAAGGCTGGCACCACTGATGGGCCCCAGGGACTCGGTACGCCTCGACGGCACCGCACTGACGGCAGCCCAGGTGACCGCCCTGGCCAAGGGAACGGCGCGCGCCGTGGTCGCCCCGCAGGCCCGCGACCGGCTGCTGAAAGCCCGTCAAGTGGCGGAGCAGGTAGTGGCGTTGCGTCCGGTGTACGGCCACAACACCGGCGTCGGCGCCAACCGCACCACCGTCGTCCCCGACGACTTTGCCGGCCGGCACGGTCTGCGGCTGCTGCGCAGCCACAGCGGCGGGATCGGACCGCGGGTGCCGACGGAGCAGGTGCGGGCCATGCTCGCGGTACGGCTGAACCAACTCCTCGGGGCCGGCACCGCGATCAGCGTCGGCGTCGTCGACCGTCTCGAGCAGGCGCTGACCTCGGGGCACGTCCCGCCGGTGCACACCTACGGCTCGGTCGGCACCGGCGACCTCTCGGCCCTGGCCGAGCTCGGCCTCGCCCTCGCCGGTGACCTGCCCTGGCAGGAGGGCACCGGCCCGGCCCCCGAGCCGCTGCAGCTGACCCACTGGGACGCCCTTCCGCTGATGTCCAGCGGCGCACTGACGATAGGTCAAGTTGCCCTGGCTGCACAGGAGTTGCGTGATCTGCTCGATCGCGTGCCGATGGTGGCCGCACTCTCACTGGCGGCGGTCCAAGGGTCGGCCGAGCCCTACGCCGAGGACGTCCACGCCCGCCGACCGCACTGGGGAGCCCTGCGCACCGCTGCACAGATGCGCACACTCCTGGGCCGGCCGGCCTGGGAACCCCCACTGATCCAGGGCCCCTTCGGCTTCCGCTGTCTGCCCCAGGTCCACGGCGCCGCCCTCGACGCCATGGCGGCACTGGACCGCGTACTGGACGTAGAACTCAACGCCGCCTGCGAGAACCCGCTGCTCAACCTTGACGCGGCGGACTACCACCACCACGGCGGATTCCACCAGGCCTCCTTGGCGCTGGCACTGGACCAACTGCGGCTCGCCCTGCTCGGCACCGCCGGACTCTCCACCGCCCGCCTCGGCGTCCTGGCCGAACCGGACTTCACCGGTCTGCCACCCTTCCTCGCCCAGGACCGGGACGGCAGCAGCGGAATCATGATCACCGAGTACGCGGCCCAGTCCGCCCTCGCGGACCTCCGAGGCGCCGCCCAGCCCAGCATGCTCGGCCACGCGGTGCTCTCCCGCGGCGTGGAGGAGCACGCCAGCTTCGCCTCGACTGCGGTCCGGCGGCTCCAGGAGGCCATCGAGGCCTTCCGCTACGTCCTGGCCTGCGAACTGTTGGCTGCCGTACGGGCGCTGCGGATGCGCGGGCTGCCGCCCTTCGGGGCCCCGGAACTGACGGGCCTTCGACGAGCCGCCGAGGCCGCCCTCGCCCCGTCCACCGCCGACCGCAAACTCACCGGGGACGTCCACGCCGCTGTGGCGCTGCTCGGTGGCGAGCAGTGGCGGATCAAGCGGTCGGCGCCGCCTGCTCACCGCCCTTGGCCCGGAGACCAGCGGTCATGGAGACCGCAGCCCTCCCCCGTCCCTACTGACTGAATATTCAGTCTTCGGATCCGTTGACAGGTTCGGCGAGGGGTCTCGATACTGAATGAGCGTTCAGTTTCAAGCACCCCTGCCGCACCTGGAGGCACCATGCCCGTGCTCCCCACCGAGTTGTGCGCGCTCAGCGCCGAGCAGAGCGACATCGTCGAGCTCACCCGGGCCTTCGCCCGGGACGAGATCCGGCCGCGGGCCCGCGCGGTCGACGAGGCGGACACCGAGACCCCCTGGGACCTCTGGCGCGCCGCCGCGAAGGTCGGGATCACCGGGTTCATGCTGCCCGAGGAGTACGGCGGGGGCGGGTTCACCGACGTCTTCACACAGGTCCTGGTGCAGGAGGAGCTGTGCGTCGGGGACCTCGGGATCGGGAATCTGCTCTGCTCCAACGGGTTCTTCGCCGACCCCGTGCTGGCGCTCGGCACCGAGGAGCAGAAGCGCACCTGGCTCACACCGCTCGCCGGGCCCGACACCCCGATGACGTCGCTGGCCACCACCGAACCCGGTGCCGGGTCCGACGCCGCCGCCATCACGACCACCGCCACCCGAACCACCACCGGCTATCTGCTGAACGGCCAGAAGGCCTGGATCTCGAACGCCGGCGAGGCCGACCTCTATGTGGTCTTCGCCAAGACCGACCCCGGTCAGCGGTCACGCGGCGTCAGCGCCTTCCTGCTCCACAAGGACACCGACGGCATGACCTTCGGCGCGCCGATGCGCAAGATGGGCCAGCGCGCCATCGTCTGCCGTGAGGTCTTCTTCGACGGCGCCTTCGTCCCCGAGGAGAACCGTCTCGGCGACGAGGGCCAGGGCTTCCGGGGCCTGATGCGGACCTTCGACATCTCCCGCGCGGTACTGGGCGCCGCCGCCACCGGCGTGGCGCGGGCCGCGTACGCGTACGCACGCGATTACGCCAGGACCCGCGTGCAGTTCGGCAAGCCGATCATCGAGCACCAGGCGGTCGCGTTCCGGCTGGCGGACATGCGTACGCGGATCGAGCAGGCCCGGCTGATGACCTGGCGCGCCGCGAAGCGCCTGGACGCGGGGCTCGACGCGACGGCCGAGGCCGCCATGGCCAAGCTCACCGCCTCGGAGACCGCCGCGTACTGCACCTGGGCCGCCGTACAGACCCTTGGCGGCTGGGGCTATTCGCGCGAGTACCCGGTCGAGCAGTGGATGCGCGACGCGAAACTGGAGGAGATCGAAGAGGGGACCTCCGACATCATGCGCCTGATCATCTCCCGGAGCATGTGATGACGGGCGAAGTGAGGACGGGCCATGTGACGACGCCCCTCACAGGGGGCGAGGCCGTCGTCCGGGCACTGGCCGCGCACGGCGCCGACCTCGCCTTCGGCATCCCCGGCACCCACAACCTGGAGATCTACCGGCACCTCGGCCGGTACGGGATGCGGCATATCACCCCGCGCCACGAGCAGGGCGCGGGCTACGCGGCCGACGGTTACGCCCGCACGACCGGCCGCCCCGGCGTCGCGATCACCACGACCGGCCCGGCGCTGCTCAACATCGCCGCCGCCGTCGGCCAGGCGTACTCCGACAGCGTGCCGCTGATCGTGATCTCCCCCGGCATGCCCCTGCGCCACCCCCGGCAGGCCATCGGTCTGCTGCACGAAATGCCCAGCCAGACGGAGGCGTTCCGGCATATCGCCGCGGTCAGCCACCGGGTCTCGTCGGTGGCGGAGGTCGAATCGGCCGTGGCCAGGGCTTTCACGCTCTTCCGTACGGAGCGGCCCCGGCCGGTGCACATCGAGATCCCGCTGGACCTGTTGGAGACCGCCGAACCGGTCGGCGCGGTGCGCCTCGCCCCGGCCGCCGCGCCCGCCCGGCCCGCGCCGGACGCCGTACGGGAAGCGGCCGCCGCCCTGAGCGCGGCGCGCCGCCCGGCACTCGTCCTGGGCGGCGGCGCCCGCCAGGCCGCCGCCGCATGCCTGGCGCTGGCCGAACGGCTGGGGGCACCGGTCACGACCTCCGCCAACGGCAAGGGCGTCGTGGCCGAATCGCACCCGCTGTCGCTCGGCGTGGCACTGCACAGCCCGTCGGTCCAGAAGTGGCTGGCGGACTGCGATGTGGTCCTGGCCGTGGGCACCGAACTCGCCGAGTCCGACCTGTGGTCCGGTCCGCCGCGGCTGAACGGGACGCTGATCCGGGTGGACCTCGACCCGGCGCAGATGTACGCGGGTCTGCCGGCCGGCATCGCCCTCGTCGGGGATGCGCGGGAGGTACTGGGCGGGCTGCTGGCGGCCGTCGGGCAACAAAGGCAGGACAGCCCGTCGTCCGCCCCGGAAGACGGCCCATCGACCACCGCGGACCTCCGCGCGGCCCGCAACGCGGAGACCGCCCGTCGTGACGCCCGCTGGCTGCCCTTCCTCGCCGCCATCCGTGCCGTCCTCGCCCCCGACGCGGTGATCACCTCCGACAGCGCGCAGTGCTGCTACTACGGCGCGCTGCCCCACCTGACCGTCGACCCGCCCGGCCGCTACCTCCACCCCACCGGCTTCGGCACCCTCGGCTACGCGCTCCCGGCCGCCATCGGGGCCAAGGCCGCCTGCCCCGACCGTCAGGTCGTCGCGCTCAGCGGCGACGGCGGGCTCCAGTTCAGCATCCAGGAGCTCGCCACGGCGGCCCAGTTGCGGCTCCCGCTGCCCGTCGTCGTCTTCGACAACGGCGGTTACGGCGAGATCCGCGACGAGATGGCCGCCCGTGGCGACCGGCCGACCGGCGTCGACCTGCCGTCCGTGGACCTCCCGGCCCTCGCCCGTGCCTACGGCGGCCACGGCACCCGGGCCACCACACCGGCCGGGCTCAGCAGTGCACTGCGCAAGGCGCTGACCACCCCCGGCCCGACCGTCATCACCGTGCCCGAGGAGGCAGACCAGTGACCGGAACTCCCCTGATGTCCACCACCTGGACCGATCACGTCACCGGCCGCCGCGGCTATCTCGTCATCGACCGCCTTGTGCGCGGGGTGTCCAGCGGCGGGCTGCGCATGCGCGCCGGCTGCACGCTGGAGGAGGTCACCGGGCTCGCCCGGGGGATGACGATGAAGGAGGCGCTCCACTACCACCCGGAGGCGCGCTATATCCCGCTCGGCGGCGCCAAGGGCGGCATCGACTGCGATCCGCACGACCCCGAAGCGTACGGCGTCCTGGTCCGCTATCTGCGTGCCATGCGCCCCTGCATCGAGAACTTCTGGACCACGGGCGAGGACCTCGGCCTCAGCCAGGACCTCGTCGACCGGGCCGCCGCCGAGGCGGGCCTGGTCTCCTCCATCCAGGCCGTCTACCCCCTGCTCGACGACGAACAGGCCGCCCGGCAGCGGCTGGCGGACGCCTTCGCCGTCGAGGTGGGCGGGATCGGGCTCGACGAACTGGCCGGCGGGTGTGGTGTCGCGGAAGCCGTACTGGCGGCCCTCGACCGGGCGGGCGTGCCGTACGCCGGTACGCGGGTGTCCGTGCAGGGCCTGGGCACCATGGGCGGGGCCACCGCGCGTTTCCTCGCCCGCGCGGGACTGCGGATCGTCGCCGTCGCCGACGTCAAGGGCACCGTCGCCAACCCGGACGGCCTCGACGTCGAGGCGCTGCTCACCGCCCGCGACGCCTTCGGGGCGGTGGACCGTACGGCCCTGCGCCCCGGGGACGCCGAACTGCCGGGTGAGGCCTGGCTGGAGGCCGACGCCGAGGTGCTGGTACCCGCGGCCGTCTCGTACTGCGTGGACACCGCCAATCAGCAACGCATCACCGCCCGTTGGATCGTGGAGGCGGCCAATATGCCGGTGCTGCCCGAGGCCGAGGAGCTGCTGGCGGCGCGCGGGGTCACCGTGCTGCCCGACGTGGTCGTCAACTCCGGTACGAACGCCTGGTGGTGGTGGACGCTGTTCGGCGACATCGGTCCGGACGCCGGCGAGGCATTCGCCCATATCCGCCGCTCGATGCGCTCCCTCATCGACCAGATGCTCGCCCGTGCCGAGGCCGACGGCAGCACTCCGCGCGCCGCCGCACACGCCATCGTCGCCGACCGGCTGCCCGAGATCGCCAACCGTTTCGGATGGCACAGATGACACCGGCCTCGTCGGCACCGGCCGCACTCGACCCGTGCGGCGCGCTCGAGACGCTCTTCGCTCCGCGCTCCGTCGCCGTCATCGGCGCCTCCGAGAATCCGGAGAAGTGGGGATACTGGCTGGCCTCGGGCGCTCTGGCCGGCCGTGACCGCCGCTCCGTGCACTTGGTCAACCGGCGGGGCGGCGGCCTGCGGGGTGTTCCGTTCCTGCCGAGTCTCGCGGAGATACCCGGCCCGGCCGAGCATGTGGTGGTGGCCGTCCCGCCCGGCCAGGTCCGCCGCATCGTCGTCGAAGGGCTGGCGGCCGGCGCCCGCTGCTTCACGGTCATCACCTCCGGCGGCGCCACGGCGGACGAGGAACGCGAACTCGCCGGCCTGATCACCGGCCACGGCGCCCGGCTGCTCGGCCCGAACTGCATGGGTGTGGTCGACACACGCGGTGAACTGCTGCTGTCCTGGGGTGACTTCCCCACCGGCGGCGTCGGCCTGGTCTCCCAGAGCGGCAACCTCGCCCTGGAGATCGGACGGCTGCTGTCCCGCGCAGGGCAGGGCTTCTCGCGCTTCGTCTCGCTCGGCAACCAGCGCGACATCGACGCCGCCGACGCCGTCGAAGCGCTCATCACACACGAGCCGACGCACATCATCGCCGCCTACATCGAGGACTTCCGGGACGGCAGGCGTCTCCTCCGCGCCCTCACCGCCGCCCGGCAGGCGGGCAAACCGGTGCTGCTGCTGACCGTCGGGCGCAGCGAAGCGTCCGGGCGCGCCGCCGCGTCCCACACCGGCGCTCTGGTCAGCGCCCGCGCGACCGTTGCCGCCGCCTGCGGGGAAGCCGGCGCCCTCCTCCTGGAGAGCGCGGGCGAACTCGTCGACACCGCCCTCGCCCTGCTCTCCCCCGCCCTGCCCGCGGGTCCCCGGGTGGCCGTCGCGGGCGACAGCGGCGGCCAAGGCGCGCTCGCCGCCGACGCACTCGCCGTACGCGGCCTCACCGTCCCGCCCCTGCCGCCCATGGTGTCCGACGCCCTGGCCGCGCATCTGCCACCCGGCGCCGTCCCCGCCAACCCGGTGGACCTGGCCGGTGCGGGCGAGAGCGACCTCGGCAACTACGCCCGTGTCGCCGGCGCCCTGCTCCTCGGCGGCGGCACCGACGCCGTCGTCCTCACCGGCTACTTCGGTGACTACGCCACCGCCAACCCCGCGCAAACAGAACGCGAATGCGCCGTGGCCCGCGAGATGGCCGACGCCGTCCGCATTTCCGGCCGGCCGCTCGTCGTCCACACCATGGCCCGCGACACCCCGGCCCTGACGGTCCTGCGCAAGCACGGAATCCCCGTCCACGAGCACATCGAGCACGCCTCCGCCGCCCTGGCCAACGCCCTGCGGTGGACGAAACTGGCATCCCGCCCTGCCGTCGAACTCCCCGATCCGGCCGGGGACGTCGTCTTGGACGGCGGCTACGAGGCGACGCGGGCGCTGCTGCGTGCGTACGGCCTGGCGTTCCCCGAGGCGGCCTTCGTCACCACCGCCGACGAGGCGGCCCGGTCCGCCCGGCGGATCGGCTATCCCCTGGTCCTCAAGGCGATGGGCCTCGCCCACAAGACCGAGGCGGGCGGTGTCGCCCTGGACCTGCGGGAGGAGGGCGCACTGCGGACGGCGTTCGCCCGGATGCGGTCGGCCACCGGCGCCGCCGGATACGCCGTCGAGTCCATGACCCGGCCGCCCCATGCGGTCGAACTCATCGCGGGCGTACGGCGCGACCCGGCGTTCGGTCCCGTCGCCATGGCCGGCATCGGAGGCGTCACCGCCGAGCTCCTCGGCGACACCGCCCTCGCCCTGGCCCCGCTCACCCACGACGCCGCCCGCGCACTCCTGCTGTCGCTACGCCATGCCCCGCTGCTGACCGGCTGGCGCGGTGCTCCCGCCATCGACCTCGACGCGGCGACCGCGGCGCTCACGGCGCTCGTCCGCGCCGCCGTCGAGCACCCCGAACTGTCCGAGCTGGAGGTCAATCCGCTGCTCGTCCATCCCGGCGGCGCCGTCGCACTCGATGCGCACGGCGTCCTCGGCACCTGAAGGCCGCCGAGGATCTCCTGAAGCCGCCTCCGGCCCGTCCATGTGCCCGGTCCGTCCATCTGCCCGATCCAGCCCCGATGCAGGCCCACTGCGAGCCCTGCAAGCCCTCCGAAGGGACATCGCTTTGTTCACCGATCGCACCTTCCTCATCACCGGTGGCGGCAGCGGCATCGGCCGCGCCACCGCCCTCGCGCTCGGCGCCGCCGGCGCCCGCGTCGTCGTCGCGGGCCGCACCCCGGAGAAGCTCAACAAGACCGTCGCGCTCCTCGGCGAGCAGGCAGTCGAGAGCCTCGCCGTCCCCACCGACGTCCGCGACCCGGCGGCCGTCGACGCGCTCGTGGCCGCCGCCGTCACCCGCTTCGGCGCCGTCCACGGCCTCGTCAACAACGCGGCCGGAAACTTCGTCACACCCGGTATCGACCTCAGCCCGAACGGCTGGAAGGCCGTCGTCGACATCGTCCTCAACGGCTCCTTCTACTGCACCCGTGCCGTCGCCCGGCAGCTCCGCGAACAGGGCACCGGAGGGTCGATCCTCTCCGTCATCGCGACCTACGCCTGGCACGGGCACCCCGGCACGGTGCACTCGGCCGCCGCGAAGGCGGGCGTACTGGCCATGACCCGCACCCTGGCCGTCGAACTCGCCCCGCTCGGCATCCGGTTGAACTGCATCGCCCCCGGCCCGACGGAGACCGAGGGCGCCGGCGCCGCCCTGTGGGCCGACGACGCGGCCCGCGCGCAGGTCCTCTCGACCGTCCCGGCGGGCCGCTTCGCCGACCCCGCAGAGGTGGCCGACGCCTCGCTCTTCCTCCTGGGTGACCGCGCCTCGTATCTGACCGGCGCATGTCTCACCCTGGACGGCGGCCAGTGGCTGGGCAAGCAGGTCTACGGCCGATGACGACCGCCCAGCGCCGTATCCGCGCAGGTCAACGCGACAACTCGGCCCGTTCCAGGCCAAGTTCGCGGGCGAGGGCGTCGTCGACCCACTCCAGCATCGACTTACGCGGCAGCGCCCCCGCGTAAGAGGTCATCTGCACGGCCAGCCCGTCCAGCAGGGCGGTCAGCCGCCATGCGGCGCCCGGCGGGTCCTCGCAGACGTACTCGCCCGCGTCCGCGCCCTGGGCGATCACTTCGGTGAGTGCCGCCTTCCACTGCTGGTCCAGGTCCTGCGCGACATCGCGCAGCGCCGGCTCCCGCAGCGATGCCGCCCAGCCCTCGATCCACAGCTTCCAGCCCTTGGCCTGCCCCGTGGGGGCGTACCAGCGGATGGCGGCGCGCAGCCGCTTCACCGCGCTGCCGCGCCGGTCGAGGAGCTTGCGCAGATGGGCGAGGTCCGCTGCCGCCGCGTGCGCGAAGGCCGCCGCGACAAGCTTCTCTTTCGTAGCGAAGTGATAGATGACGAGCGCATTGCTGACACCGAGCGCGGCCGCGACATCGGCGACCCGGAGCGCCGCGACGCCGCGCTGCTCGATCTGGCCGACCGCGGCACGCAGGAGCTCCTCGCGCCGTTCCTCCACGCTCAAGCGCACTCTCGCCACGCCGTTACCCTACACGGCACTCCTGCAGCCCCCTTGACACCACTGGGCGGCACGCCCACAGTAGCGCCCACTAACTGCACGTTCAGTCAGTTGCGAGGAGTCGAATCCATGACCCAAGCGCTTCCGTCCCCCGCCCCCGACACCCCGGACCTCTCCGAAGGATGGGGCGAGCAACGCTCCCGGCTGCACAAGGACCTTCGCCGCCTGGATGTGCTGTTCTTCCTCATCTGCACCCTCGTCGGTCTCGACACCATCGGTTCGGTGGCAGCGGCCGGACCGCAGGGACTGACCTGGATGGCCGTCCTGGCCCTGGTCTTCTTCCTCCCCTACGGACTGCTGGTCGCCGAACTCGGCTCGACCTTTCCCGTACAGGGCGGGCCGTACGTCTGGACCCGGCTCGCCTTCGGACGGCTGACCGCCGGGATGAACCAGGTCCTGTACTGGCTCTCCAACCCGGTGTGGCTCGGCGGCAGCCTCTGCATCATCGCCCTGACCACCTGGGAGCAGTTCTTCACCCCGCTGCCGGGCCTGTGGAAGTACGCCGCCGGGCTCGCCTTCATCTGGGTCGGCGCCCTGGCGGTCGTGCAGTCCGTGAAGGTCGGAAAGTGGGTACCCATAGCCGGCGCCCTCGCCCGCATCGTCCTGCTGGGCTTCTTCCTCGTCTCGGTCGTCGTTTTCGCGATCGAGCACGGCGTGCACCCGCTCCCCGCCGGCGACTTCTCCCCCACCTACGCCGGCTTCGTCGCCCTCGTCCCCGTCCTCATCTTCAACTATGTCGGCTTCGAACTCCCCAGCTCCGCCGCCGAGGAGATGAAGAACCCGCGGCGCGACATCCCGCTCTCCATCCTCCGCTCCGGACTCGCCTCCCTCGTCCTCTACGGCGGCCCGATCCTCGGCATCCTCTTCGTCCTCCCGTCGAAGGAAATCGGCAGCCTCGGCGGCTTCATCGACGCCTGCAAGGCCGTCTTCACGGTCTACGGCGGGCATATCGCCGCCGACGGCACGGTCACCCTCGCCGGCGCCGGCGCCGTACTCGGCGGGATCGCCGCGGCCGGACTCATCATCGGCGTCCTGACCAGCGGCGTCACCTGGGCCATGGGCGCCCACCGGGCCCAGGCCGTCGCCTGCGCCGACGGTGCCGGACCGGCCTGGCTGGGCAAGATCTCCGAGCGCTGCGGCACCCCGGTCCGGGTCAACCTCCTCTCCGCGGCGCTCGCCTCCGTCCTCCTCGTGGTCGCCCTCAACCTCACCGGCGGCAACGGCGAGAAGTACTTCGCCGCCGGGCTCGGCCTCGCCATCAGCACCACGTTCATCTCCTACGTGATCACCTTCCCGGCGCTGCTCGTCCTGCGCCGCAAGTACCCCCGCACGCCCCGCCCGTACCGCGTTCCGGGCGGCGCGGCCGGAGCCTGGGCGGTGACGGTCCTCGCAACCGGCCTGGTCGCCTTCACCGTGATCGTCCTGATCTGGCCCGGCTTCGGCGTCGGCTGGTTCGGCAGCGCGGGCTCCGCCGCCGACTCCCTCCCGGAAAGCTTCGCGGGCCAGCGCCTGCAGTACACGCTGAGCCAGGTCGTCCCGCTGCTCCTGTTCCTCGCCATAGGAGCGGCCTTCTACGTCCTCGGCGCCCCGGCCCGCCGCCGGGCGACGGCTTCCGAGCCCCGTGGGAACGGTGGGGACCATGGAGATCCTGGGGAGCCCGCCCGTGTGCCGGACTCCCGTCCGACGGATCTGCTCTCCGGCCTGTGACGGGGCAGCACTTCGCGGGCGTGGCCCTGGGAACGGCGAATTACGTGGTTCCGTCGTGGGGGATGGCTCCCGCTGCGAGGAGCAGAGCGACGGTTTCGGGATGGGGGCCTTGGTTCGCCCATCTCAGGGGGGACCAGCCCGTGCCGTGATCTTCACGAAGGTTCGGATCGGCGCCGTGCGCCAACAGTTCGCGCACCGCTTCGGTGTGCCCCCAGCATGCGGCTGCGCACAGGGGCGTGCCTTCCGCGCCGAGTCCGCTGCTCTCGGTGTCCGGAGCGGCCCCGGCCGCCAGGAGCAGGCGGGCAATCGCGGCTTCGCCGTTCACTGATGCCTCATAGAGAGGGGTGGTGCCCTCGCTGTCCGCTCGCTCCGGGTCGGCTCCGGCCCGCAGAAGCGCCTTCACGCACGTGGTGTCGCCCTCCGGAATTGCCGCGAAGAGACGACGGGAGAACTTCTTTTGCTTCCGGTGGTTCACGGGTGCCGAGGTTAGCGACCGGGTGCGCGGCGCGGCCAGTGATTTTCCGCTCGTTGAGGGCGCTGACCAGCAGGGTCGCCATGGAGCGAACGACAAGGTTGCGGTGGCTGGCGACGGCCTACTCGGGCGAGGAGCAGCACGGTGTCGTCCGCCAGGGAGCTCGGTACGAGGTGGGCGAGGATGCCGTCCGCCGCGGCTTCCAACGAGTCCGGGATCCGGCCCAGTTCCGTGCGGAGGGCGTTCAGGCCCTCGTCGATGTCGTGGCCTCGGGCCTCGATGAGGCCGTCGGTGTACAGGGCGAGGGTGGCGCCATCGGGCAGACGGATCTCCGTCGTGCGGAAGGGGCAGCCGCCGACGCCGAGGGGGACCCCCAGGACCTCGTCGATGACGTCGATCCGGCCGTCCGGGTGGCGGACGAGGGGCGGCGGGTGGCCGGCGCTGGCGATCCGGGTGCGTCCGGTGGTGGGGTCGTAGTGGATGTAGAGGCAGGTCGCGAACTCGATGCCGGCGTCCTGGGCGCAGTGGTCGAGTTCGGTGAGCAGCTCGTCCGGTTCCTTGTAGTGGCGGGCCAGCGCCTTGGCGGTGATGCGCAGCCTGCCCATTGACGCAGCGGCCGCTACGCCGTGTCCCATGACGTCGCCGACGACCAGGCCGACTTGGTGGTCGGGCAGGGCAATCACGTCGTACCAGTCGCCGCCGACCTCCGTGCCCCGGCTGCCGGGCAGGTAGCGGTGGGCGATGTGCAGGTACGGGCTGGTCGCCAGGGAGCTGGGGAGCAGGGCCCGTTGGAGCGTGAGCCCGATGTCTCTCTCGCGGCTGTACAGACGCGCATTGTCCAGGCACAGCGCGGCACGGGAGGCGAGCTCGCCGCCCAGGCTGAGGTCCTGCTCGGTGAAGGATGCTCTGGCCGCGGACCGGCCGAAGAGGGCGATTCCCTGGACGGTGCCCCGGGCGATGAGCGGGGCGATGAGGAGATGGGTCAGACCGCTGTCGGCCAGGAGCCGGGCACGGTTTTCGTGCAGCACGGTCCGGGCCAGGAATTCCTGGTTCACCGGCACGCAGACCGGACGGCCGGTGCCCAGCATCTGGTGGATGGCGGAGCCCGGCGGGTAGTGCACGACGTCCAGCCCGCTCACCAGCTCCGTCGCGGGAGGGGGCAGAACAGTGCCGGCGGCGATCCGGCGGGTGATCACCGGCAGCGCAGGGTCGAATGCCTCGCGCTCGTCCATCCAGTCCACGAGCTCCACGGTGGCCCCGTCGGCGAAATCCGGAACCGCGGCTGCTACCAGCTCCCGCGCCGTGACCTCCACGTCCAAGGTGGTGCCGATCAGGCCGGAGGCCCGGTCCAGCAGCGCCAACCGCTGACGGCTGGCGGTTGCCTCGACGATGGCCTGTTCCCGGTCGGTCACGTCCACCACCAGCCCGCCCACTCCGGGGAGGGTGCCGACTGCCTGGGTGAGCGGGAAGAAGCTCACGGACAGCACCCGGTCCCGGTCCGGATGACCCCGGGTGCGCATCCCCACCAGCACCCCGGCGACGGGCCTGCCCTCCCGGGCGACGGCGCGCAGCATGCGCTCGTACTCGCCGCCTTCCGAGGTGACCATGATGTCCGCGATGCGCCGCCCGATGTGGTCCTCGATGGGGAGCCCGTTCATGTCGGCGAGCGCCTGGTTGAGGTGGAGGTAGCGCAGCTCCTCGTCGAGCATGACCAGGCCGATGGGACAGGTCTGGAAGAGGGCGTCGAGGAAGGCGAGGTTGGTCTTCACCCGGTCCAGCTCGTCGCCACGGCTCGACAGGGCCATGACCACCGAGTGCCCCCCGACGCCGGTCACCGGGAAGACCCGGAACCCGCAGTCGAGAACCGTTCCGTCCCGATGCCTGGCGTGCAGGCGACCGCGCCAGTACCCCTGGGTCCGGCCTCGCTCGGCCATGCGGGAGCAGGTGTCAAGGCCGTCACCGCAGGACGCGGGGAAGAGGAGAGCGCCCGGCTTCGACAGCGCCTCTGTGGCGTGGTAGCCGAAGAGGTTCCGTGCGCCGGGGCCCCAGTAGCAGATCCGGTTGTCGCCATCGATGCCGAACACGGCAACGGCCACATGCTCCAGCAGCGACCCGGGCTCGGACCGGAGCGGACCGCGATCCCCCGCGTCGCTCGGCCGATCTGGTGGCACCGGCTTTCCCTCCGCCCACCGCGCACAGCGGCTCGGCCGCCCGCCGGTCGGCAGAGCGGCTCTCTTCATTCTGCGCTTTCCCGCAGGTGCGGACACTTCGGCCCGGCGGGGGCTCCGGACGGGGCGGGCGGTGGCCGGTGTGGCGTTGCGCGGTGCTGATGCGAGACGGCGCCCGAGGGGCCGTGGGATGCGCTCTGAGCTGGGGAAACCAGTGCAGGCGCAGCCGACGCCCGAGGGGTCGGCTGCGCCTGCCGGTCCGGTCTACGGACGGCCCGGTCGTCCCGTCGTCACGGGGCCATCTCGTACGCCCCGGCCAGTGCCTCGACACGCTGCCAGACGCGCGCGGAGCGGGCATCGTCGACGACCGGGCGGCGGACCGCGCCCAGCGCCCAGCGCTGCTGATCCTCGGTGGCGGAGTCCTTGCCGTGCAGCTCGACGGCGTGCGCGGAGAAGTCGCGCACGAGGACGGCGAAGAGCTCGTCGAGCACATCCTCGTCCAGGCCGGTCAGGCGGGCCTGCTCCAGGATCAGCTGACCGTGGACGACCAGCGCGAACAGCTGGCCGATGGCGAGGAGAAGGTCGAGGTCGCGGCTCTGTTCCTCGTCAGGTGCGGCGGTGGTGACGAGCTCGCACAGGGCGTCCGCCTGCTCCCGGAAGCGGCCGACGTTGGGCACCTCGGCGTAGGCGTCGTAGGCGGCGCGCCAGTCGTGGAAGCGTACGGAGCCCAGGCCCCGGGCCGGTCCCTGCCGGAAGAGGAACGCGTCGTCGGCCGCGTCGAGGCGGGTGGGGACGGGCGCGTACTCGGCCGGGTTGAGCAGGTGGTTGCCCATGAACTTGAGGATCAGGGCGAGGTTGACGTGGACCGTGCCCTCCAGCTTCGGCAGCCCGCGGATCTCGGTGGCGGCCTGGGCGAAGTAGGTGTCCTTCTCGAAGCCCTTGGCGGCGATCACGTCCCACATCAGGTCGATGACCTTCTCGCCCTCGGTGGTCACCTTCATCTTCGTCATCGGGTTGAAGAGCAGGTAGCGACGGTCGTCGGGGCCGGCGGAGCGGAAGTAGTCGACGGCGCGGTCGCTGAATGCCTTCATTCCGACGAGGCGGACGTAGGCGTCGGTCAGCTCGCGGCGCACATGCGGGAACGCGGTGACCGGGCGGCCGTAGAGGATGCGGTTCTGCGCGTGGGTGACGGCCTCGTACATCGCGTGCTCGCAGATGCCGATCGCGCCGGTGCAGAGGTTGAACTTGCCGACGTTGACGGTGTTGAGGGCGGCGTCGAAGGCGGCGCGGCCGGTGTGCAGGACGTCGTCCGGGCCGACCGGGTAGTTGTCGAGGCGGAACTCGCTGACGTACTTCGACGAATCGACGACGTTCTTCACGAGGTGGTACGCCGGGTGGCGGCTTTCGGCGGCGAAGAAGACATAGCCGTCCGGGCCTTCGATGTCGGTGCGGCGGCCGAAGACGGAGACCAGCCCGGCGGCGTTGCCGTTGCCGATGTAGTACTTGGAGCCACTGGCCCGGAAGCCGCCGTTGCCGTCGGGCTCCAGCAGCATGTCGGTGGAGTAGATGTCGGCGCCGTGGGCCTTCTCGGACAGGCCGAAGGCGAACACCTCGCCCTGGGAGAGGAGTTCGGCCGCGCGGGTGCGGGCGGCGGCGTTGTCGCTCTGCCAGACCGGGCCGAGGCCGAGGACGGTGACCTGCCACGCGTACCAGTAGTCGAGCCCGTAGAAGCCGAAGATCTCGTTGAGGGCGGCGATCCGGGCGGTGTCCCAGCGCTTGTCCTCGTTCCCGTCGGCGGCGGAGGCCGGGGTGAGGAAGGTCGCGAACAGCCCTTCCTTGGCGGAGAACGCGAGGAAGTCCGCCAGCCAGGCGCGGGAGCGGTAGTCCTCGATCAGCTTGCGCTTGCCGCGGTCCTCGAACCAGTCGACGGTGGCGCGCAGCAGCCTGCGGGTCTCGGGGTCGAAGTGCGCCGGGTCGTAGGTGCGCGGGTTGAACAGCAGCGGGTCGGCCATGGAGAGTCGCCTTCCGGGTGGGGATGGGGTTGGGTGAGTGGGCTTCAGCGCTCGGGGTCGAGCCGGTGAAGGGTGGCGAGTACGTCGTCGAGCCAGGCGAGCGTCATCCGCTCGTACGCGATGCCGCCGCGCAGCACGACGTGCTGGAGCTCCCGCCCGGCGTCGGGCGTTGCGGGGGCCTCGGGACCGGTGAAGTCACGCCGCTCCCCCGCGAGATAGTGCGCGAGCCGGTCGGTGTGCGCCTGGCGGTGCCGCTCGACCTCGCGGATCAGCGCGGCCGGATCGTCGAAGGCCGCGCCGCGGATCTTCACCGCGAGGTCGTGCCGGACGCTCTCGGGCTCGATCGGCTCGTGCAGCCACTGCGAGAGGGCTGCCCGGCCGGGGGCGGCGACGGAGTACTCCTTCTTGTCCGGGCGGCCCTGCTGCGGCACGTCGCGGACGTCGATCCAGCCGTCGCTCTCCATGCGCTTGAGGACGCGGTAGATCTGCTGGTGGGTGGCGGTCCAGAAGTAGCCGATGGACCGCTCGAACCGCCGGGACAGCTCGTAGCCGGAGCCCGGCTTCTCCAGCAGGGAGACAAGAATTGCGTGGTCGAGCGCCATACCCCCGATCCTTCTATGCAACTTGTTGCATAGACAAGCGGCACCGCCCAGGTGAGACACGGCTCACCCGGGCGGGCGGAGCTACGGCATGCGTACGGGCCGCCGCGAAGCCGCAACACCCGGCCGGCCGGTCGGCCGCCTGGACCAACGCATCCACGCCTGATGTCCTGAGAGGGGGGCCGCACACGCGCCGCCGCCGGCCGCTGGTCAGCACGGCGGCAGGAGGCCGGCTGCCTGGAAGGAGCGGTCCATGTCCGATGTGACGACCACCGACCTGTACGAAGTGACGATGGCGCTCTCCTACCTGCGCGAGCGGATGACCGAGCAGGCCACCTTCAGCTGTTTCGTGCGCGACCTGCCGCCCCATCGCGGCTTCTTGGTGGCGGCCGGCGCGGAGTCGGCTCTCGCCTACCTGTCCCGGTACCGCGTCGAACGCGACGATGTGCGCGCCTTCGCCGAGGTCCTGGGGCGGCCCGTACACGACCTCATGCCGCTTCTGGGCACCCGGTTCACCGGCACGGTCCGGGCGATACCCGAGGGCCATGTCGTGCTGGCCGGTGAACCGCTGTTCGAGGTCACCGCACCGCTGCCGCAGGCGCAGCTCGTGGAGACCGTCGTGCTCAACCACCTCAGCCATCAGACCGCCGTGGCCTCCAAGTGCGTCCGGTGCGTCCTCGCCGCGCAGGGGCATCCGGTCGTGGACTTCTCGCTGCGCCGCACCCACGGGACGGCCGCGGGATATCAGGCGGCCCGGCTGGCCGCGATGGCCGGTTTCGCGGGCACCAGCAATGTCGCCGCCGCCGATGCGGAACAGGTGCCGGCCGTCGGCACCATGGCGCACTCGTACATCGAGGCGTTCGAGAACGAGGAGGCGGCGTTCCTGGCGTTCGCCCGGTGCCATCCGGACCCGGTCACGTTCCTGGTGGACACCTACGACACCGAGTCCGGCGTCGCGGCCGCCGCCCGTGTGCTGCATGCGCTGGACCGCGGTGACGGCGCGGCCGTCCGCCTGGACAGCGGCGACATCAAGGCACTGGCCTTCCACACCCGAGCGATCCTGGATGCCGCGGGACTTCCCCAGGTACGCATTGTCGCGAGCGGCGGCCTGGACGAATTCGCCGTGGCCGACCTGGTGTCCGCGGGCGCGCCGATCGATGTCTACGCCGTGGGGACCCGGGTCGGGGTGAGCGCCGACGCGCCGTATCTGGACTCGGCCTACAAGCTGGTCGAGTACGACGGCCGGCCGGTGATGAAGCTGTCGTCGGCGAAAGTGACCGCGCCGGGCCGTCAGCAGGTGTTCCGGCGGCCCGGTTGCGTCGATGTGATCGGCATGGCCGACGAGCCGCCTCCGGCGGGCAGCATGCCGCTGTTGAAGACGCTGATGCGGGCGGGGGTGCGCTGCACACCGGCCGGCCGGCTGCAGGACGCCCGGGAACGTCTGGCGAAGGACGTGGCGGAGCTGCCGGCCACGGCGCGTGAGATCCGGTCGCCGGTTCCGGTGCGCGCCACCGTCTCGGAACCGCTTGCCGCCCTGACCGGACAGGTGCGGCAGCGCATCGAACGTGCCGTCCTGGGCGACGTGACGGGGCCGACGTGAGGTGGCCGGGGTGAGGGGACCGGCGGGCTCGCCGGCTCCGGGGAACTACGGCGGCACCTGGGCCTGCGCGATGCGGTCACGATCGGGCTCGGCTCGATGATCGGGGCGGGTGTCTTCGCCGCCCTGGCCCCGGCGGCACGGCCGGCTGACTGGTGCTCGCCTTCACCCTGCCGCCGGCCTCGGCGGTGGCCGGATGAACCGTCACCGTCGAGACCGGCGCCGAGGCGGCGCCTATGCGCTCCCGCCACCGGCCCTTGGAATGACCGCTAGAGCCGGCTCGGTGCCGTGGCGCGGAATCGGGCCGTGGTGGCGTCGGCGCTCCAGCGCTCCAGTCCGGCCTTTTCGAGGACGCGGACCGAGGCCGGGTTCGACAGCTCCACCTCCGCGCGCACCGTGTGCACGCCCGGTGCGGTCAGGGCGAAGTCCACGATGGCCCGGCCGGCCTCGGGGGCGTAGCCGCGGCCGCGTCGGGACGCGACAATGCCGTATCCGAACTCGAGGGAGCCGTCGGTGGGCGGCCAGAACAGGCCGATGGAGCCGACCACCAAACCGCTGAACCGCTCGATGATCTGACGGTGGCCGTACTCGTTCAGCCCGTCGGGCTGTTCGGTGAGAATTCCGGCGATGACTCGGTCGCCTTCGGCGGGGAAGTCCTCCGCCCAGTGCGCCCGCCGGGCATCACTGACCACGGCGGCGAGTTCGTCGACGGACCACGGCCGCAGCACGAGGCGGTCAGTGGTCAGATCCGTACCGGTGAGAGAGAAAGAGGACACGCGACACTCCTGGTCGTTTCGGACGACCGGGCCGCAGGAACTGTCCTCGCGCGACCCGGACACAGGCAGGCTGATGAAGAGTCTGGCGGGCCATATTCATCAACCTCCCTTGTCGCAGCAGTCGTCACGCACCTCGCGTGCGGGCTCAACCTAACAACAGCTGCTGGGTGCTTCCAGCGAATAAGCGCATGCCTGATCTCTTGGACCGCTCACCGTGGACCTCCGGGGTCTTTGGCCGGCGGGATCACCCGGCAGCGCTCCGGTTTTGTGTGCGGTCACCAGCGCGAAGGTGAGGGATTCACCGCCGTCCGCGGTGAGCATGCCGAGGAGAGGCTGGTTGGCCGACCGGCCGTCGAACGCATCGATGCTCACGATGGCGCGTCGAAGCTCTCCTCCTCGAACGGCAGGGCATGCGCTTGCGCCCGCACCGCCTCCACTGTGTCGCCGACGCCGGCCTTGGCGAAGACGTCCGACGCCTCTTCAGCGCTGATCCACCAGTCCGCCGCGACCACCTGCACGCCGTACTCGCGGGCCAGGAACACCGAGGTTGCCCCCTTGCCCGGGCCAAGATCGAGCACGCGCATTCCCGGGCGCAGGTCGAGGTCCCGCAGGAGGTCCTCCAGGAGCCGCAGTCGGTTTCCTCACAGACCTGTGGCGTGGCTCCATTTTTCTCGGAGACCTGTGGCGCGGCCTGGTCCGGCCTGTGCAAGATCCGCCGGTACTGGGCAGTACGAGATCACCTGGGCGGGTCCTGGTCGTCTTCGGTGAGCGGGTCCCGTGACCGCCCGGCGTGGATACCGCCACGCGTGCCGCTCTCCGGGGCGGCGGCGGGCGATCGCCTTCTTTATGGTGGAAGCGGACACCTGCGTCACCGGCACCGGCGGTGTCCGTACCGGGCCGGTCCGGACCACCGGCGGGCCCGTCGCCGGCAGGAAAGAGCCGCACATGGAGCCAGAGGACCCGCTGCCGCCCGACGTGCGGCTGCGTCTGGACGCCGAGTGGGACCGCGTCACCGAGCAGCTCCACAGCCTGGCCGAGGCCCACGAACGGCTGCAGGAGCTGCTGGATGCCGTGCTGGCCATCAGCCGCGAGCTGGAGCTTCCCGTGGTGCTGCGCAAGATCGTCGCCACCGCGATGGACCTGGTCGGCGCCCGCTACGGCGCCCTGGGCGTACTGGACGAGGAGCGCACGGGCCTGTCGGCGTTCATCACGGTCGGAATGACCGAGCGGGAGCTGGCCAATATGGCCGGTGTCGGGCAGCCACGGGGCCGGGGTCTCCTGGGGCATCTGATCCACCACCCCGAACCGCTGCGGGCCGACGACATCCCCTCGCACCCCCACGCCGTCGGTTTCCCGCCCGGACATCCGCCGATGCGCACGCTGCTCGGGGTGGCAATCAGCGTGCGCGGTGAGATCTACGGGGACCTCTATCTGGCCGACCGGCGCGACGGGCAGCCCTTCGACACCGAGGACGAGGCCGTGGTCCTCGCCCTGGCCGGCGCCGCGGGTGTGGCCATCGACAAGGCCCGGCTCTTCGACCAGGTCCGTGCCGGAGCCGAACAGTTCCAACGCCTGCTGCTGCCCCACCTGCCCGACCTGCGGCCGTTCACCGCGGCCGCGATCTACCGGCCGGCCACCACCCCCGGGCTCCTCGGCGGGGACTGGTACGACGCCGTGCTGCTGCCCGACCACGCCTGCGCCATCGTCGTCGGCGACGTCGTCGGCCACGACATGCAGGCGGCAGCCGCCATGGCCCAGACCCGCAACATGCTGCGCGCCCTGCTGTACGACCGCTGCTCCCCGCCCAGCGCCGTCCTCACCCAGCTGGACCGCACCCTGCACGCGATCACCGACGACCCCGTCGCCACCGCCTGCCTGGCTCGCATCGAACCCGGCGAAGACGCCTGGACGCTGCGCTGGAGCAGCGCGGGCCACCTCCCCCCGCTGTTGATCACACCGGACGGCCGGACGGAGTATCTCGACGCCGAGCCCGGCCTCCCCCTCGGCGTCGACGCCGCCCAGCCCCGGCCCGACCACACCCATTCCGTGCCCGTCGGCGCCACCGTGATCTTCTTCACCGACGGGCTGGTGGAACACCCCGACCACCCCATCGACACCAGCCTCAGCACCCTCGCCGCCACCGCCATCGCGCACGCCGAGCTGCCCCTGGACGAGCTGTGCCAGACCCTGGCCGACCACCACCCCGGCGACGGCCACGACGACATCGCCATCCTGGCGGTGCGTACCCCGCCGCTGGCCTAGGCCCTGTCGTCAAACTCCCGTCGTTCGCCCGGAGGGCGGGCCTCGCGGCGTCTGGTGCGTGCGATCGCAAGGCGG